>JAEWAC010000305.1 GCA_023391895.1 Bacteroidota bacterium | reverse complement strand
GGCTTACACTGCAACCTGTGTGTAAGCCTTCATTTGTAAAGCACCGATTCTCCTTCACCTGCCATCAGGTATGATGGCTGCTTTTTTTGGATGTATGTTTATGGCTTTTTGCCATGCTTTTCTTGGGCTTATTTTTATCTGTTGTAGTGGTAGTGGAAGTCGTAGTTACGCTTTTGCTTTTTGATTGGTTACCGGTTTTTTGAGAAGCCATATTTTGTTGAGCGCCATTTGCCTGGGCATTGGCGGGTTTTTGTGTAGTCGTGGGAGGCGTTTTACTTTTATTCTGAGGCGTTGTGCTTTGAGCATGTAATGCACCCACACTGAATAACAGGGCTGCTAGCGGAAGGATTAACTTTTTCATTGTTCAAATTTTTTTGTTGTGATAAATAATTTTCAAGTCTAAGTTAGTTCATGCCTTGCCCCATAAAAAGAAATTAGCCCTCGTTAACGGCCGCTTAACAGGCATTAACAAAAGCTAAGAATACAGCACAGGCAAGGCTTTTACAGAAAAACGTCGTGTGTGAAAAAGGCTGTGCCGTCCTGCTTTTCGTTGAAACGGTAGTGCTGATAAAGGTGGCCTTATGGCATAAAGCGGAGAAAAGTTTTGCCGCCTTTCAGAGAAGGCGCCAGGCTGTGTATACCGGCGCAGTACTTTCCCTGAGGAGTGAAGTGGTAATGCATTTTTCACCAACTGCGTGCTTGGATAAAATAAAACATGAAAAGCATCACTTCTCTCACGCTGGCCAAATGAAAAAGTGCATAGCAATTTAAAATTACAGGAAAGCAGTAAGGAGATTTATATAACAGGTAAAGTTAAACGCCGGTAGCCGTAAACGGAACAAAACGGTTGTTGATAAAATAATGGTTCCGGTTGAGGCTGTTTTCTCGCTGGTCCAGATTAAAAACGGACTTCAAAGCATTTTCCAGGTGCTCGGTATTAAAGGGCTTTACCATGTACAGGTCGGCTTTGTGTACATAAGACTTTTGAATATCGGCCATTTTAGACGAGCAGCTATAAACCACGATCGGCAAGTCCTTCAGGTTAGGATTGCGTCGTATTTCCTTCAGGCACTCAATGCCGTTTTTACTGGGCATCTTCAGGTCCAGAAATACCAGCTCCGGTTTTTGGGTAGCCAGCAGTTGCAGCAGTTCCTCGCCATCTTTTACCACGGTCAACTGCTTGGCTGGGGCTACTTTACGCAGAATGCGTTCAAATAAAAACGCATGGTCCTGGTCGTCATCGGCCAGGATTACATGATTGATATAGGTTGCATTCTCTTCCGTCATCACAATAGCTAAACAATTATTCTTAACAAATAGGGTTGATCTGTCCGCTCTTGAAAAACAAAAGTAAAACCTTCTGTAAAAAAACTACAGCCTGCCAAGGGGGTTGGTGGGTTGTTAATGCTGCCTTAAGCCTAAATATCAACGATTTAAGCAGAAAAACCGGATTGGGCACATGCTTTTTTCATTAGATTCTAATGAAATTTTAATGTGCGGCCGGGCCCGCAGCACCCCAAATTAGCCCTTAAAACGAAATGCTTTTGGAGGCCATGCCAGTAACCGAGGGTGTGGTAATACGCCTGACGCTGAGCACCGGCACCCGGGCATAATTGACAATGCGCTGGGTATTGGGCCCTACAAAAAAATGCTTATTGGTTACATCTACCAGTGGCGTTAATACAATCAGGTCCGCTTTTAGCCCGGCGGCAGTTTTCAGCACGTCGTCGGCTACATTTTTACCATAGTTGTACTTGGTGGAAACATGAACCTTGTCAGCGGCCAGCGTGTCTTTAAATTCATCAATCATTTCTGCTATTACCTCTGCATCGTTGCCCGACCGGCTGCACGAAAGGCCTAAAACCTCCAGGCTGCAGTTGGTACGGGCAATCAGCTCTCTTACAAACTCGTATCGCGATAAGGCGCTGGATATGGGCTTGACGGGGAAAAGCACCCTTTTAAAATCGCCCCACTTTTTTTTAGGCGGTATGGTCAGTACCGGGCAGGAGGCATGCTTGATCACCCCATAGGCATTGGAACCAATAAACCCTTCCCGGATGCCGGATGCACCGTGTGTGCCCATCACCATCAGGTCGGCTTTTTGGGTGATGGCGTTTTTTACAATGCAGTTGCTTACATGGCCTTCTTCACTGATCACCGCAGGCATGATTTGGTGCTTTTGATAAATAGAGCCGGCGAGGGCCTGTAAAATATCGCTGGAGTTGTCTAAAAAATTGCTGCTGGTGTTGTATCCGTCGCCCGCCAGTGTAAAGTCAAAGGTATTGTCAATTACATGCAGGATCTGTACAGTTGACTGGTGTCGCCTGGCAATGGTGAGCGCTGTTTCCAGGGCATTGAGCGAGGTTTCACTAAAATCAACGGGTACTAATATGTTGCGGATGATTGTTGAACTCATGGTGTGCTGAAAATATGGGAGATGCCGTTATAAATGCTGTCTTGTTAATGGTCGTTCAGGGCGGTAGTGCCATTGGTCTGGAGGCTTTTGTTCCGCAGCTCCAGGTTGACCGACAGAATAGAGTCGTTCTGCAGAATTAAGGTGCGGTTCTGCAGCCGGTAAAAATTGTTCTGCCGGTACAAATACGCATTCATGAGCAGCAGAACCGCCACCACAGAAAGCAATAAAAGATAAATGGGTCTTGATTTCATGCAGCTAACCTTTCGTGCATAAAGGTGCAAAACCATTGTAAGGTCACCATTAGAGCAGGATTAGAATGGGATTAGAAATGAAGGAGGGGTGGGGAATCAGTAATTAATAATTAAAAATTAAAAATGAAGAATGGAGGCGGCACATGGTTTTGGGATCGCGGATGAAAGGATTTTATAAATATTTCACGGATGTATAAAAGCATATGGAGTTTTGAAAGAGTTGAAGGGTTGACTAGTTGAGAGGTTGAAGGGGCTGATATGGGGTTTTGAAGAAGTCGTTATTGGTAATAGTTTAGGGCCACCAAGACCTGAAGGCAAAAAGGAGCACAAAGAAAAAAGGCTGTAGGTGCAGGAGACCCCGGCTCAGGGCCGGGATGACAGGGGTAAGTGGACTTTGTTTTGTGGAATATCTTTAGGAGTAACCGCAACTCTTCAAAACCCTATATGGACTTTTAAAGCAGTTGGCGGCTTGGTATGCTTAGCAGAAAAACGTTCAAATGCCCCATGTGTCAATTCTAATGCTGAATTGAAAACAACAGCTTGACCTCCCTCTCCTTCAGTAGAGGGACCGAGGGTGAGATATGGGCTATTAAAGAAGTTTATCATTCCTATCCATCACACAACATCTTTAAAACCTCATTCGGTCTCCATTCTTCATTCTTAATTTTTAATTGCTAATTCCTCCCCCCGCCTGGCCCGCTACCGGAAGGTAAATGGTAAACAGGGTGCCTTCGCCGGGTACGGAGGTGACGGTGATGTGCCCTTTGTGTAGCTTGATGAAACGATGCGCCAGCGATAAGCCCAGCCCAAAACCACTGATGTGGCGGCTTTCGTCTACACGGTAAAAAGGCTGGAAGATATTTGCAATTTCCTGGTGCGGAATGCCAATGCCGGTATCCTGCACCGTTATCACCAGTTCGTTCCGGGCAAAGCCCAGCCTTATGACGGCATGGTGGTTAGCCGAATATTTACAGGCGTTGGAAACAATGTTTTTAATGGCGGTAAACAACAGCTCTTCGTTGCCCAGTACCAGCAATTGTTCTTCTTCGGTGGGCAACTCGTCAAACTGCATGGATACGGAATAGCGCTCGTTCAGTTTGGCCATATCGGCCGGCAGGCGCAGCAAAATCTCGTCTACCCGCACCAGGCTGATCTCCAGGCCACTGGCACTGCCCGAGGCCTTGGCAAACTCCAGCAATACCTGTGTCAGCCGGCTCATGTGGCGCACATCCTGGTAAATCGATTCCATCACCCGGCGGTAATCGGCCGCGGCCCGGTCGCGCTGCAGCGATACCTCCAGCTGGCTGGAGATGGACGTAAGCGGGGTGGACAGCTCGTGCGAGGCATTGGCAATAAATCGGCCCTGCAGCTCAAAGCTCTCCTGCAGGCGGTCCAGCAGGTTGTTGATGGTGGCCGACAGGTAGTGCCACTCATCCTGCACGGTATTGGTGTGGATGCGCCGGGTAAAGTTTTGGGCCGAAATTTCGTTTACCTCATCGGCAATTTTGCGTACCGGTTGCAGCAAGCCTTTGGAAAAAAAGTAGCCGCCGGCAAAGGCTACCACAATGCCGCCTAAAAAGCTCAGCAGCAAAATGTTCTTTAGCCGGTTGAGGGTTTTTTTACCTTCCTCGTCTTCGGCGGCGGCGATCATTACAATGCGCTGGTTGTTGTCTACATAATGGTAGGCAATGGCTTCCATATCGCCCACCGTAAAATAAATATCCTCTTTAATGCGGGCTTCGTCCAGTATGTTTTTGTCAAAGACCAGCGTATCGTCCGGCGTATCGCTGTAGGTGTATATTTTATTGTTTTTGTAATCATACGCCTGTACGTGCTTGTTCTTCAGCGAAAGGGTAGTGGCCGCATCAATGCGTTGTATCAGCAGCGGGTCAAATACTTCGGCCTGGCTGAGCAGCCGGGCGGTGGTGATGGCCCGGTTGGTGAGCCGTAGCTTGATGTTGTTGATGCGGCTGGTATACGATACATAATAAATAGTACTGCAAACCATACCTAATATGGTAAAAACCAGCAGGGTAAAAACCAGGGTAATGCGTAAGCGTACGGGCATGGTGCAGTGGAGGGTTTAGAGTTTAAGGTTTATAGTCTAAAGTTTAAAGTTCACGAGTTAAAGGTTGCTTATTCACGATTCACCATTGCCGGTATTAATAATCCTTTAAAATATAGCCCATGCCTACCTGGGTTTGAATCAGCTTTTGGGCAAAATGCTTGTCCACCTTGTTGCGCAGGTAACTGATATATACATCAATTACATTGGTGTTGGTGTCAAAGTCAATGTCCCATACATTAATGGCAATATCGGCCCGGGATACGACTTTGTTTTTATTGCGCAGCAGGTATTCCAGCAGTTGAAATTCTTTGGCGGTGAGGTTAATGGGCTGGCCGTCGCGCTGTACTTCCTTGCTGTCCAGGTTCATTTCCAGGTCGGCGGCCTTCAGCACATTGCCTACCGGCAGGTTCTGGTTCATGGTGCGTTTGAGCAGCACCCGTACCTTCAGCAGCAGTTCTTTAAACTCAAAGGGCTTTATCATGTAGTCGTCGGCGCCGGCATCGTAGCCTTCCACCTTGTCGTTGAGGGTGCTCATGGCGGTCAGCATAATGATGGGAATATGAGGATCGTCGGCCCGGATCTTTTTACACAGCTCATACCCGTTGAGGCCCGGAAGGTTAATATCCAGGATCACCAGATTGTAATCGTGGGCCGTAAACAGCCTGTGGCCAATAGACCCATCGTAGGCTACTTCTACAAAATACCCATGCTCGGTTAACCCCAGTTTCAGGGTGTCGGCTATTTTCTGTTCGTCTTCAACAATCAGTATTTTTCTTTCTTCTGACATGAGGCTCTTTCCGTGCAGGCCTTTTGTTGCCCGCTATACAGCAAGTTACACCATCTGTAAATGTGGTGCCGGTTACAAAAGTAAACAGCTGAGCTTCTAATAAAATTCTAATTCGTTCTTAATAAATAGCTAATGGCTGCAGACTAATTTAGTTGTCCACTAAACCCGCAAAAAGGATTATGAAAAAAAGATTGATCGTGCCCTTTTGCCTGTTTTTGTACGGCGGCGTTCAGGCGCAGTCGGTACAGGAGGCAAAAGAGCTGATATACCACGAAAGATATAGCAGC
This sequence comes from Bacteroidota bacterium, assembly GCA_023391895.1. GTDB lineage: Bacteria > Bacteroidota > Bacteroidia > Chitinophagales > Chitinophagaceae > Flavisolibacter. The sequence goes on along the minus strand of JAEWAC010000305.1, from coordinate 2,567 downwards.
GCCGCCCAAACCCTGCAGGCCGTGCTGCAAACCAATGCCGCCGATGCCAGTGCCTGGTACTGGCAAAGCCAGGCTTACTTACAGCAGAACAAAGCTGACAGCATTAAAAACTTATTGTTAACCGCACCTGCCCAGGCCCAAAACGAACCCCTGTACCAGGTGGCTTATGGCCATGTGCTGCTGCAGGAAGGCAAAAAAGACAGCGCCCAGCTCCTTTTTGACAAAGCACTGAAAGAAACCCGTGAGAAAAATGCGGAGGTGCTGGCCGCTGTGGCCAAAGCCCATATAGACGCACCTTCCGGTGACGTAAACTATGCCCTGGCACAGCTGGAAAAAGCTATTAAAAGAGAAAAGAAAGATCCGACCCTCTACACCCTGAAGGGAGAGGCTTACCGCAGGCTGTTAAATGGGTCTGAGGCGTTCAAGGCATACCAGGAAGCACTGGATAAAGATAAAAACTATGCCGCCGCCCTGTACAAGCTGGGCAACATCTTTGCCTCGCAAAAAAATACCGAGCTGTACCTGAAGTATTATAACGATGCCCTGGCGGCCGACCCCAACTTTGGCCCGGCCAACTATGCCTTATACCTGCATTACTATTATACCGATGCGGCCAGGGCCATGGATTATTTTAAAAAATTCGCAGCCCAGTCCGACAAAAGCCGGCAGCACGACTACTGGTATACCGACCTGCTGTACCTGAACAAGCAGTACGATATGGCCATTCAAAATGCTACCCATCTTATTCAAAAAGAAGGTGAAAAGGCCGAGCCCCGCCTGTACAAACTGGTAGCTTATAGTTATAAAGACCAGGGCGATAATGCCCAGGCCTTTAACTACATGAATGCCTATTTTGACAAGGCGCCGGATAGCGTGCATGTCATGAAGGATTATGAAACCATGGGTGAGTTGTATGCCGCTACCGAAGGTAAGGCCGATTCTGCCGCCGCCTTTTACGAAAAGGCCGTAGCCCTTGTCGAGGATTCTGCTGCCCGCTACAACTATTATAAAAAGCTGGCTGGCATGTATGGCAAAATGGACAACAGTGCCGCCCAGGCCCAATGGCTGGGCAAGTTTTACGAGGGAAACAGCAAGGCTACCAACGTAGACCTGTTTAACTGGGGACTGGCCCACTTTAAGGCAGCGGAATACGAACTGGCTGACTCCGTATTTGGCCGGTATACCACCCAATACCCCGAGCAAACCTTTGGTTATTACTGGAGGGCCCGCAGCAATACGGCCCGCGACAGCGCCATGGAAAAAGGTTATGCCGTACCGCACTACCAGAAACTGATAGCGGTAGCCCAGAACGATACCTCGGCCAGCGAAACCAACAAAAAGTGGATGATTGAAGCCTACGGTTACCTGGCGGCCTACGAAACCAATACCAATAAGGACTATGCCGCCGCCATTCGTTATTTTGAACAGCTGCTGGTGCTGGATCCTGAAAATGCCGATGCCCAGCGATACATGGGTATTCTTAAAAAGAATATGAATAGTGGCGCTGGTGCCAATTCAGAAACTACAAAAGCCGGGAAATAACCCGGCTTTTTTTATGACTGCAATGTTTAATGTTTTTACAGGTTAGCTTTTAATACCAGTCTGTAGTTAAGCCTTGAGCTGGTCTTCTATGGCTTCGTTCAGCCGCGGCTCCGATTCGTACACCCAGTTGGGGAGCACTTCATCAATAATTTTCCAGGGACTGCCGGCTTCTTTCTGCATTTTGAAAATAAGACGATTACCCCTGTCGTCGCTTACGTCTACGTGAAAAAGGTTTTGATTGGCTGTGCTGGGTAATTTTCGGAAGTTAAATTCTCTCAGCCTTTCATTCGCTTTAATCAGTCGGGTAAAATGTGTATTGTTCATGGTTCTACTTGAATTCTTACCTGCACAAATCCTATGCTATTTTTAGCAAAAGAGCCATTAAAATAAAAATTTACATCCGAAACGGCACCTGTGACCGGTAAAAATGGCCTGGAAAACCGGCCGAAAACAGCAAAACCGTGTGGGAACGAAAGGTTCAAAAACCCATACCTACCTTTGCGCCTCAACACCCTTTAAATGGTAAAAATACGTAAAGCAGCGCCAGCCGACCTGCCGCAACTGGCCCTTTTGTTCGACGCTTACCGGCAGTTTTATGGCCAGGATGCTGCGGTAGAGGCCGCCCATGCATTTTTGGCAGAACGGATGGCCAACCATGAATCGGTTATATTGGTGGCCCTGAATGGCGCCCAGGCTATAGGTTTTACGCAGCTGTACCCCATTTTTACATCAGTAGGTTTACAAAAAAGCCTGCTGCTGAATGATTTGTATGTAGCTGCCACCTGTCGTAACCAGGGCGTGGCTACCCAACTGCTGGAAGCCGCCAAGCAGGTGGCGGCAGAAAGAGGCTGTAAATGGCTAATGCTGCAAACCGGTGCCAGCAACACCACCGCCCAGCGGGTGTACGAAAAAAACGGCTGGCAAAAAGTGGATGATATTTTTTATCAATATAACCTGTGATCAATGTTTTAGCAGACCCATGAAAAAGGAAAAATTAAAAATGAAAAAAGAGAGCAGTATGGGGT
>JAEWAC010000270.1 GCA_023391895.1 Bacteroidota bacterium | reverse complement strand
AAAGAACAAAGGGGGAGTTTTTCAATGGCGGATATAAAAATGTGGCATATGAACCAGTTGCTAACCGATCGAATATTTGACAAATTAGAATTGGAGCTGAATGATAGAAAAATCAAACAATTATATAACCAATGCCTGAACTTCGGCAGGCTCAGAGCGTAAAAGTTACCGGAGTATTGTATAGAGAAAATACATTTTTAATAGGACAAAAGCAATGACCTGCTAAGTAAAAGCCACAAAAAACCCTCTACTGATGCAGAGGGTTAACACCTTATGAGACGGTTCTTTTGGCTTTTCAGGGATAATTGGATTGCGTATGAAAGTGATAAAACTAAGTATAAAAGGACATAAAAACGAATAGCACTTTCTTTTTATAAAAAATCCCCTTCTACCGGAAGGGGATTGATGGTATCGTCAAAAGGGTGAAGCGAATCAATCAGCACCTCTTTATGCTTTCATAAACAGGCAGCCGATGGGGAGGCTTTGTTTCCAAGTATCGGAACAGGGGCAACAGATCACAATGGCAAGCAATTGGAGAATAACCTAATCAAAGGAAAGGAACTGATCAATAGGGTTCATGGGGATCTAACCATAAGGGCAAAAAGTACTTTTATAGGATAAAGTAGAAAAAAGGGGCAGAATAGACATTCACCCCGTTTTTAAAATCCAATATCCTATGAAAAACCATTGCTAATATACAGGGTTTTTTTAATAGGAAGAAAAAACATAATGTTTAATTTTTCCACATATATTCTGATTTTATATTCTAGCTTTCACATCAAACACCTGCATCATTTTAGGGCCTATTAGCAGGCTAATTAAAGCTTTAAAGTTTGGTTTGAACCTAAGGCTAATCTTTGGAAAAAAAGCAAATTTTAAGGCATTTGATAACAAGTGGTCTCATAAATACCTTTCAACCATTGAACCGCTGGGCTTTTAAATTGATTTTAAACGTAAATTCTTTAAACCTGAGCAATTGAAGGGTATTTATGAGACCAGTTCAACTCTAAAGCTTATCTATGTACCCTTATAAATTACTCACTAAGAATTCATCGAAATAAATGAAGAGATTACATCTATCCTCTTGGGCCATGCACTACAATTAAGGCATCTTTTACTGAGAAAGTAGAAGGGTTTTCACTGGCCTTCCAGCCGTTGAGCGTAGTGCCGTCAAAAAGAGGTATCCAGCCATCGTTTCCGCTTTCTTTACGGATTGTAGTACAGGACATTAAAAGAACCATCAGATAAACAATAGCAAGGTATTTCATGTGCAGGTTTTGTCGATCTATTTAAAGGAAAGCTCTTGAATTATATACTGCAGCCACTGAAATTTGCTATGGCCTAGGTATAAAAAGCATTGAATAGCTTACTTCCTTAAAAAGGTATTTGCTCCATCTTCCTAACCTCTTCACCTGCATTTCTTGTTGAATTCAGAGCCAAATAGGTATAAATTTTGTAGCACTATTCACAAAGAGCCGGCTCATATTCTGAACTACCCGTTCCGCATTTTACAATTTTCCGGCCACCTGATGGAAGGTTATCGTATACAAACATACTAGAGGTTATTTCTTGTAAACAGTTTTCCTGTAAAGCCTAAATAGTCACTTACCCGCATAACAACAATAAAGAACGTGCTTTTAAAAAGCAACTTAAGCCTTTGTACACTATCTGCTGTGCGCCAGCTTTTAAAGAACCGCGACTTTAATACCGAACCATTAAGCGATCCTATCCAGTATGAATAAACCAGTAACAATCCTGGCATTTTCTAAATCAATAAAATCAAAACCATCAAATATGAAACTCACCATTATTGCATGTGCACTCCTTGCAGCTTTATTTTCTTGCAACAAAAGTGACATCAGAAACCCTGCACCAGACAAAAAACTGATACAGTTACCGAATGCTGATGACTCCGATCTTAGCAGTATTAGTGCTGCTTCTGCCTCTGTTCCCAGACCTGATCACATTATTTTTGCCTGGTTTGAGAACCATCAGTACTCACAAATTGTAGGCAATTCACAGGCGCCTTATATTAATTCCCTGATACCAAAGGCCACTTTATTGACCAACATGTTTGCCCTTACACACCCAAGCTATCCCAATTACATAGCTATGTTTTCCGGTTCTACCCAGGGCGTTACCACCGATGGCTGTCTTACAAACAGGCCTTTCGATAAACCTAATCTCTACACAGTACTTCATAAAATATCAAAAAGCTTTGCCTGGTACTCAGAGGACCTGCCCAAAATGGGAGCTGTAGTATGTTCTTATAACAACTACCAGCAAAAGCACAACCCTACTACAGCTTTTAAAAATGTTGCTGACAATGCCAACAAACCCTTTAATATGTTCAACTGGAGCGACACTTCAGCTTCAAACATGAGTAAGCTTGAAACAGTTGTGTGCATCACGCCAAACAAACTGCACAGCATGCACGACCAGGTCATTACCTACCAGGGCGACCAATGGCTTAAATCTAAGCTCTCCAAGGTGATTGAATGGTGCAGAAGACATAATTCCATATTTGTTATTTATTATGATGAGGGCACGTCTCATTCCAACCAGCTTGCCGTTATGCTATTGGGCCTGCATGTAAAGAGGAACTTTAAACTCGCTACCAAATACAACCATTATTCATTTACAAAGTTTGTTGCGCACACTTACAATGCCGATAGTACTTACAACTCTAATTTAAAGAACGCTAAAGGTGTATCGGGCTTCTACTTTTAAAGATTTAGATAAACAGAACTACACGGTCATAAACAGCACTTAAAACAAAAATTCATATTGACATACAGGCAGAATCATGCATTGATTAGGCAGACTATTTAAAAAACACAACACATCAAAAGACAAAGAAAATCAGTATAATTCACCCAAAGTTGATACTATCTTTATCAACTTTGGGTGAATCATTGCGCTAATCAGGGTTACAATTACCGGTTATTTGTAGAAAGCTAAAAATTAGAAGCCACACTCCTCTTTTGCTTTTCAGGCAATTTGTAATTCAATCCAAATGACAAGCTTATTAGGTCTGGGTAACCGGGCACAAAGCTGGCAGAAAAATCAGGTGCTTTGCTCAATAAATATTTATACCATTTTTACTTAGGTTTGGCGTAATGTTTTAAGTGGATAGGTTATGCCAAGATAGATTATCCAAGCGCCATCAAAGAAACGTTAAAGGCCTTGTTGCAAAAGGAAAGAGAACAAAGCCAAGCGTTTGTGCGGGACCGCATCCGTTTTTTGCGGTTCCTCAAAGGCGGCCAGTTGAGGTGTACCGGTTTTTACGGACAGTGGACTTGCTTGGTTAAAGAATAAAAATAGTGGTTTTCATATTCTATTGGACTTTGGTAGTTCAGGCTTTAATATTTTCTGTAGGTGTTGTAGTACATTTCGATGTACTCAAAGGTCTCGGTGTGGGCATCTTCCAGGTTTTAAAACATGCCATCCTCTAGCAGTTCAGCTTTAAAGCGGCTGAAATAAGATTCCATAAAACTGTTGTCATACGGGTTATCGGCCCTGCTCATGGACTGGTCTAATTTTCTTTTCATCAGCAATG
>JAEWAC010000080.1 GCA_023391895.1 Bacteroidota bacterium | reverse complement strand
CACCTGTACCGGCTGATTGCCCAACTGGTAGATGCAGACGGTTATACGGCCGAAATAGAAACCGACTTTGGTCTGCGCAAAATTGAAGCCCGGGGCTGCTGCGTTTACCTGAACAATCAGCCCCTGTACCTGGATGGCATTTTGTATCAGCCCGGTGCCGCTTCTTACGATGAAATCAGGCGGCACATGTATGCTATGAAGGAGCTGGGCTGCAATCTGGTGCGCATCCATATAGCCGGGGTGGATCCGCGCATTTACAGGCTGGCCGACCGCATCGGCATGCTGTTGTGGGTGGAGGTGCCCAGCCCGCACAGCTCCAGTCAAAGAAGCAGAACCAACCACAAGGATGAGTTATTGCGGATGCTGGCCCTGATCGGCACCCATCCATCAGTAGTGATCTGGAGTTTGTACAACGAAGACTGGGGAGCGCAGGATATTGCCACCAACCCTGAAACCCGGCAGTACATCATAGATGTATACCATTACATGCAGCTGGCGCATCCGCAGTTTTTGGTCGTGGATAACGATGGCTGGCAGCACATTTCCTACGAAGGGCGCCTGAAATCGGATTTGCTGACAGTTCATTTGTATACACCCGAAATACAACGCTGGCGGCAGATGCTGGACGACCTGGTGGCCGGCAAACTGGAAGGAGTAGCCGCTTACCCCTTGGTGGTAGGCGATCCTTTTTTCTACCGCCGTCAGGTGCCTTTGCTGGTGAGTGAGTGGGGCGGTTTTGGTTTTAAAGATTATGGCGGACCCAAAGATGCGGACGAACGCACCGCACTGATCACCGCCTTTAAGCAGGAGTTGCGCCAGCGGCCCATTGCCGGCGACGTGTATACCCAGGCCACCAATATTGAAGAGGAGCGGAACGGGTTGATTGATTCCGATACCGGCGAATTAAAGGTTCCGGCCGGTATTCTTAATTCGAGAATGCAAAAGGCAGAAAGTGAAAGGCAAAATGAAGAATTAAGAATGAAAAATGAAAAAAGCTGAAAGCTAAAGGCGGAAAGCAGAAGGCAAAAGTGAAAAGGCAAAACCAAAAAAGCAGGACAGTCAGACTGGTGCAGCGCCTTATCCCGCTCTGGCTTCAGACACGTATTGCAATAGGAACAACATAGCGGGATACAGCACCTGCAGTATTTGAGCATAGCACGCAAAAGGACTCAACTCTTTTAAAAACCCATACTCGTAAGTACATTACAAATTATCTACAGAACTTAAAGAATGACACTCTCAGAAGTGGGGGTTGCTGTGCGTGGGCAAGGCCAAACGGGCGGAGCCTTCGGGTTGGCCTGGAACTTTTTGCTTACTGTTTCGGGGAGAAAAAGTAAGAAGGGCTACCTACGGTAGTACAAATCATAGTCATAGGAACTCATAAAAGAACTGCTGTTATGGAGCTTTTGAAAGAGTGGACATGATTCTAAACAACATTTGAAACATGTTCAAAACCCCATACGTCCATTCTAAAATGAATATAATGCTATGGATATAATACTAAAACGTCAGATATCCTTCTTCAGGTATTGTTTGCGGTAGGCTACCGGGTTGATGCCATATAGGTTTTTGAAATGCCGGTTAAAATGGGAAAGGTTGTTGAACCCGCATTCAAAACACACTTCCGATACACTCATGGTGTTTTCAATCAGCAGCTTGCTGGCGTGGTTCAGCCGTACTTCGTTCACAAAAGCAATAAATGATTTGCGGGTGCGCTGCGAAAAGTAGCGGGAGAAAGAATTGTCGGCCAGGTTCACCAAAGCAGCCACCTCGCTGATCCGGATCTCGCGGGAAAAGTTGCTCATCACGAATTCCAGTACTTTGGTCATCCGGTCCGATTCCTTTTCGTTTTCGCCATGAATCGCCGCATTTGAAATGAATCGTACATCTTCGGATAGCGAAAGCTGGTGCAGGATTTCCAGCAGTTTTATCAGCCGCGGCATGCCCTGCAGCGTCACCAGTTCGTGCAGTTGCACCGCCGCATTCCGGCTGGTATTTCCAAAAAAGTCCAGCCCCCGAACCGACCGGCTTAACAACTGGCGGATAGGAAGGGCTTCCGGTAAATCAAAAAAATGAGGACCTAGTGAAGTGGTTAAAAAATGCACCACGATGGATTGGGCCCGCAGCCGGGAGCGGCGATCGTAATACCGTTCTTCGTTGCGATAGGTGTGCGGCAGGTTGGGCCCCAGCAGCGCCAGGTTGCCCGGCCCGAAATCGCTGATGCTGTCGCCCACAAAACGTTTTCCGGTACTGCTGGTGACCAGCACGATTTCGTACTCGGGGTGGTAGTGCCAGGGGGTAGGGTAATAAGGATAGTCAAAGAATTTGACCACTAAAGATTCGTCTTTTTCCCGCGGCAGGTGTTCCAGTACTGGTTTCATTGTTACTATTCTAACTAAAAGTTAAGCTCTTTTTATCAATGTTTTGTTAGAAAAGTACCGGTTCTGGTTAAAACAGTAGTAGTGAAAGTAGGCTGGCTTTCCGATTTTAGTACCCTAAAGTGTTTGCCTATGTCTTTTCAACAACTTTCGCCCGAACAGGTGGCCGCCTACCACCGTGATGGCTACGTGGTCGTCAAAAACTTTTGCGCTGCCGCAGAGATTAACCGGTTGTATAGCACGGCACTGGAAGACGATGCCATGCGAAAAAATGCGCTGGACCTGAACGATCAGACGGGTAAAAAAACACGGCTGTCGCTGTGGTTTACGCCTGGTAATGATGTGTTTGGTTATTTAACCCGTTGCGAAAAAATGGTGCACTCCGTAGCGCAGCTGTTGGACAGTGAGGCACCGGTTTGTCATTTTCATTCCAAGCTGATGCAAAAAGAGCCACGGGTGGGCGGCGCCTGGGAGTGGCACCAGGACTATGGTTACTGGTACAAAAACCAGTTTATGTTTCCCGACCAGTTGGTGAGCGTGATGGTTGCCTTAACCGAAGCCAACAAAGAAAACGGTTGTTTGCAGGTCATCAAAGGTTCGCATAAAATGGGCCGCGTCAACCATGGCTTTGCCGGTGAGCAAGTAGGGGCCGATATGGTGATGGTGAACAATGCCTTACAAACCATGGAACTGGTGTACTGCGAGCTGGAGCCGGGAGATGCCTTGTTCTTTCATTCCAACATCCTGCACCGCTCCGAGGCCAACCTGTCGGATCGTCCCCGCTGGTCCATTATTTCATGTTATTGTTCGCAGTCTAACCTGGCGTATAACGAAACGTCAACGGCCTGGAAAGTGCCGGTGCAAACAGTGCCGAATGAAGCCATAATGGAGTGGGAAGCAGAATCACTTTCCAATGCCGATTTTCTGAAAAAAGAAAACGATCCGGCCCTGAAAGAAACGGGCTGGGAAAAAGAAGTAAAAGTTCAATAACCATAAAGTCTTTTAAAAACCTATGCCCCCTTTTTCCCGACGAAAATTTTTGCAGGTTTCCGGCGGCCTGGCAGGCGGAGCTTTATTGAATTGCTTGCCAATTACCCGGGCCACGGCTGCCTCTAACCCTAACGTAAAAGTGTGTGCCCACCTTTGGGTATATGCCAGCGCCTTTCCGCCCAACTGGGATTGTACGCCGGATCTGCCGCGGGTGTTTTCCGACCTGAAATACGCCGGTTACGAGGGCGTGGAGCTGATGGAGGTATTGCTGCGGCATGACGATGCGGTGGCCCGGTTAATAGCGCTGACGGATCAATATAAAATTCCCATTTCAGGAACCTCTTATGGGGCACCTATGTGGAATAAAGAAAAGCGGCAGGAAATACTGGAAGATGCAGAACTGGTGACTACCCGTTTGCAACTGGTAGGCGGTAAAACTTTTGGCATTTCGGTAGGCGATGCCGGTCATCAAAAATCAGAAGCCGAACTGGATGTACAGGCGGAGGTGCTGAAAGGTATCATGGCTATTTGCAGCCAAAAAGGCATTGTACCCAACCTGCACAATCACACTTACGAAGTAAAAGACAGCCTGCACGACCTGAAAGGAACCCTGGCCCGCGTGCCTGATATCAAATTAGGTCCTGATATCAACTGGTTGATCCGGGGCGGCGTAGACCCGGTGGCCTTTATCAGGGATTATGGAAAGCAGATGGTGTATATGCACATCCGGGACCAGAAAGCGGATGGCAAATGGACCGAAGCCGTAGGAGAGGGCGTGACCGATTTTCCTGCAATCGCACAGGCATTACAAACAGCTTCTTTTAATGACTGGGTGGCCGTGGAACTGGCTTTTAATGCGCCTCCGAAACGGCCGGTAAAAGAAAGCTGGAAAATGAGCCGGGAATATGTACAAAAAGTATTTGGCTGGTAAGATGAAACGCAGCTTTTGGTGTTGAAAGAATAATTAAATTTAATCCTTTCAAAAGTCCATAGGAGTGTAAGGCTATGTGGGATGGTGTGATGCAATCATGGTTTGTTTGATGCGACGCTGATCCAAAAGGATCACTTCTGGAGATGCATCTTTCGCCGGGAGGATATAGGCGTTTGAATTGGATCCTGAAAGCAGGATGAATTGAAAAGCGGAAGCTGATGTAGACGCTTGGTTATCACTTTTTCAAATACCCATACCAACCAAACCAATTTTGATAAACTGTTTCTTGTTTTTCAATCGATACCATTATGCACATCCGGAAGACTAAAAAGGTAATAGTTGTTATGTCGGCGCTTTTGGTGCTGGCAACACTGTTTGTTTTTAGCACCCATCATTCCACGATTGATTTTAATACCCAGGTCAAACCCATCATCAACAAAAAATGCATTAGCTGCCACGGCGGTGTAAAGCGCCAGGGTGGTTTTAGTCTGCTATTCCGCTCCGAAGCATTGGCCAAAACCGAATCCGGCAGGCCTGCCATTATTCCCGGCGATCCGGATAACAGCGAAATGATCCGGCGGCTGCATTTAAAGGATCCGGAGGAGCGCATGCCGTACCAGCAGGAGCCCCTGAGTGAAGAAGAAATCCAGGTCTTCCGCAAATGGATCAAGCAAGGCGCTAAATGGGGTGATCACTGGGCTTATGTACCAGTGCAGTCTGTGTCTGTTCCTAAAGCATCTGCTTCTTTATTTGGCTTTTTGCCCGATAAAAAACTGGATTGGGTTAAAAACAACATTGACCATTTTATCCTGGAACAATTAGAAACACAAAAGCTAAAGCCTTCGGCGGAAGCCGATAAAGCCACTTTGCTGAGAAGGGTAAGCCTGGACTTAACCGGCTTGCCCCCTTCACCTGCGCTGGCACAGCAATTTTTAAACAACCGTAATGAAAAGGCCTACGAACTACTGGTGGATTCTTTGCTGGCTTCGCCGCACTTTGGTGAACGCTGGGCCGCTATGTGGATGGACCTGGCCCGTTATGCCGATACCAAAGGATACGAGCGGGATGACCGCCGCGACATCTGGCGCTACCGCGACTGGCTGATCAAAGCATTCAATGCCGACAAACCTTATGACCAGTTTTTAGCGGAGCAACTGGCCGGCGATTTAATGCCCCATGCTACCGATGAACAATTTATCGCCACTGCTTTTCACCGCAATACCATGACCAATGATGAAGGCGGTACCGATAATGAAGAATTCAGAACGGCAGCCGTTATTGACCGGGTCAACAGTACGTGGGAGGGCATTCTTAGCACCACCTTCGCC
>JAEWAC010000143.1 GCA_023391895.1 Bacteroidota bacterium | reverse complement strand
GCACATCATCTGTACGGTTAAAGACATTACCGACCGCAAAAGACTGGAGCAGGAACTATTGGCCGAGCAGATCCACCACCAAAGGGCGCTGACCCAGGCTACCATAGACGGGCAGGAAAAAGAGCGGCGGGAAATTGGCAAGGAACTGCACGATAACATTGGCCAGCAGCTGACCACCACCAAATTGTACCTGGACCTGGCCAAGGCGACAGCCGATGACGCTACCAATGAAATGGTGAGCCTGGCGCTGAAAAGCATATCCGACGTTATCAACGAGATCCGCACCATATCACATGCCCTGGTGCCCCCCACTTTAGGCGACCTGGGCATTATAGAATCTATTGAAGAATTAATCCATTCCATCAGCTATGGACGGCGGCTGCAGATTGATTTTGACTATTTTGAATTTAACGAAGACCGGGTGCCGGAAAACCAGCAACTGATGCTGTTCCGCATTATCCAGGAGCAGTTAAACAATGTGGTCAAGCATGCCGAAGCCAGCCGGGTGCACATGGTTATTAAAAACAAAAACCAGCAGCTGAAGCTGGAAATCACCGACAATGGCCAAGGATTCGATGCCCAAACGGTGCGGCGGGGCCTGGGCCTGACCAATATTCATAACAGGGCCGAACTGTTTGGCGGTAAAGTAGAGATTGTAACGGCCCCCGGCCAGGGCTGTACGTTGAAAGTCATCATTCCGGCCAGGGTCTAGACCATTCTTAGGTAATATTTATAGAAATAACTGATGGAGTTAGGCTAACTTTGCGCCTTCTATTATAGCTGATGAGTGACGCCATTAAACACGAATGCGGATTGGCATTCATAAGACTGCGCAAGTCTTTTTCCTACTACCAGCAGCAATACGGCTCGGTCATGTGGGGCCTGAACAAAATGTACCTGTTGATGGAAAAGCAGCACAACCGCGGCCAGGATGGCGCCGGGGTAGCTGCGGTAAAGCTGAATGTAGAGCCCGGGTATCCTTTTTTGTCCCGCATTCGCAGCAGCCAGAACCAGCCCATAGCCGATGTGTTCCGCCAGATTGGTGAGGAGTTTCAGGAGCTGCAAAAGTTCAATAACACCATCAGTAACTATCCCGGTTTGATGAAAGGCCACCTTTCGTTTTTGGGCGAGTTGCTGTTAGGTCATTTGCGCTACGGCACGCAGGGAAAAAACAACGTGGAGTTTTGCCATCCGTTCATCAAGCGGCACACCATACCGGCCCGCAACCTCGCCCTGGCCGGCAATTTCAACCTGGTGAATACCGACGAATTATTCAGCCTGATCAAAATGGAACCGGGCGACTTTCAAAAGCAAAGCGACCTGGCGGCCATGATGGAAGTGCTGTACCACTACCTGGTAGAAGCCGATGAAGCAGCCCCGGACCATATGGACATTATAAAGGTTTTGAAAAAGGCGGTTCCCTTATTTGACGGGGGCTTTCATGTGGGCGGCATGACCGGCAACGGCATCAGCTTTGTCTTCAGGGATGCACATGGCATTCGCCCTTCGTATTATTACATCAACGACGAAGTAGTGGTAGCTGCCTCGGAAAGAGCCGCCATTCGCACGGCCTTTAACGTAGGCGAAAACGAAGTACAGGAACTGATGCCGGGCCACGCCCTGGTGGTAACCGAAAAAGGCGAAATCATCATCGAACAGATTTTACCTACGGTAGAACGCAAGGCCTGTAGTTTTGAGCGCATTTATTTTTCCCGCGGCTCCGATGAAAAAATTTATAAAGAACGCCAGGCACTGGGCTATTGCTTAAGCGAGCAGGTGCTCAACGCTGTTGACTACGATCTTAAAAACACCATCTTTTCTTTTATACCCAATACGGCAGAAGTAGCTTTTTACGGCCTGGTAAAAGGCTGTGAAGACTACCTGAATAAAATCAAGATCGAACGTATACTTTCCTGGGGCAAAGACGTGGATTCCGATAAGCTGTCGGAAATGGTGAACCGAAAAATCCGCATGGAAAAAATTGCCATCAAGGATGTCAAGATGCGTACGTTCATTACCGAAGACGTAAGCCGCCACGAAATGGTGCAGCACGTGTACGATATTACCTACGGCACCGTGCGCAAAGATGTGGATACGCTGGTGGTGATAGATGACTCCATTGTTCGCGGCACTACACTGAAGGAAAGCATCATCCGCATGCTGGCCCGCCTGCAGCCTAAACGCATTATTGTGGTTTCTTCTTCCCCGCAAATACGCTATCCCGACTGCTATGGCATTGACATGAGCAAAATGGGCGACTTTATTGCATTTAACGCCGCCGTGGAACTGCACAAGGAAAGGGGTACGGAAGGCATGCTGAAGGAGTTGTATGAGGAATGCAAAACCTTGTATTTTAATGACGAGCTGCACACGGTAAACGTGGCCAAAAAAGTGTACAAGCCCTTTACCAATGAGGAGATCACCAAAAAGATCGCCCAGCTGATTACTCCGGCCGGATTAAACATTCCGGTAGACGTGATCTTTCAGACCATTGAGTGTTTGCACGAGGCTTGTCCCAACAACCTGGGCGACTGGTATTTTACCGGCAACTATCCCACACCGGGCGGCAACCGCGTGGTGAACAAAGCCTTTATGAACTACATGGAAGGTAAAAACGCCAGGGGCTATTGAGGGGGTAAAAGTTGACGGATGATAGTTGACACTTGACAGCAGGGAAGTGTTTCAAAAGTCCATGTGGCTGATCGTTGGTTATTGATCGTTGATAAATGTTGACAGATGATGGATGACAGTGGACAGCAGGGAGCTTCTTCAAAAACCCATACTTAACTATTTAACTTCTTCAAAAGTCCATATGCTTTTTGAAGAAGTACTCTGCACCTAAAGCAATTCTAATAAAGAACGTCTACTCATCTCTGTCATCCCCGCCCTGAGCCGGGATAGGCCTGCACCTACATCCTTTTTTCCTTTGTGTTCCTTCGTGCCTTGGTGGCTCAAAAACCAACTTCTTTCAAAAACCCCTATTCCTTTATCTCAAAGCTTGATGTTGATTCAGTTCTTTAAACGGCCATATCAAAGCAGGAGATGCCGAAACAAGTTCGGCATGACAGGTGAGAGGGGTTGTGGAATAGCAACCCCTCTGATCAGGTAAGCGCCCGGTAAACTTCTTTCAAAAACCAATAGGCAACATTTCAACCACTAAACCTTTCAACTTCTTCAAAACCTCATACCTTATCACCAATCTACGAAATCCGTTTTCAAAATCCATGTAATCTGCGATCGAACAAGTGAACTGGTGAACTCGAGAACTTTAGACTTTAAACCTTAAACTCTTCCCCCAACCCTTAGTTGCCCGAATTAGCGGAACATTTCCGAAATTCATTGCATGAAAACGTTGATTCTGGTACGACACGCCAAAAGCAGCTGGGACAGCATTGTACAAAACGATTTTGACCGGCCCTTAAATGAAAGGGGTAAAAAAGATGCGCCCCAAATGGCGCAGCGCTTAAAAGAAAAAGGCATTGAGGTAGACCTGTTTGTATCCAGTCCCGCCAAACGGGCCAAAAAAACCGCCAAGTATTTTGCCGCCGCCTTCAAGGTAGACAAAGATGCGGTTATGCTGGTAGATCAGCTGTACCTGGCAGGCCCGCCTGTTTTTGAAGAGGTGATCAAAAGCCTGCCCGACAAAGAAGATGTCATTACCATTTTTGCACACAATCCCGGCATAACCGAATTTGCCAACACCCTTACCAATGTACGGATTGACGACATGCCCACTTGTGCCGTATTTGCCGTGCAGGCCAAAACCGATACATGGGAAAGCTTCCGGGAAAGCGAAAAGAATTTTTTGTTTTTTGACTATCCAAAAAACCCGCTGGGTTGATCATTGGAGCAACGCAGCGGGTTTTTTCTTTTTAAAGCTGACCAGGTACACGCCGCTGAAAATAAGCAGGGCCGCCGCCACTTTGTGCCACGACAGCGATTCGTTTAAGGTAAAGGTGGCAATCAGCACGGCAAAAACCGGTTGGGTGTAAATATAAGAACCCGTGGTACCGGCGCCCAGGTGGTGTATGCCGTACGCATTGAATACATAGGCCAGGAAGGTGCCCAGCACCACCACGCCGGCCAGTGATACGGCGTGCAGGGTATTAAAAGTGCTCCAGTTTACAGCCGTCAGTTCGTGCCAGCCAAAAGGCAGTATCATTAGCAAACCAAAGGTAAATACCCAACGGATCACCTGCAGTGGCGTGTATTGTTCCATGAGCGGCTTTACCAGCATAAAGTAAAAAGTATAGGAAATCGCATTGATCAAAATCAGCAGGTCGCCCAATAAATAGTTTTCGGCATGGGCGGCACTTTCTTTGTTTAAAACCAGCAGGACCGATCCGCCAATACCCAGTACCAGTCCCGCCACTTTATAAATCGTCAGGGCTTCTTTTAAAGCCCATATAGCAATAATAGAAATAAGCAAAGGCGTAGCCAGTATCAGCAGCGAAGCATGAACGGTGGAAGTAAGGGTGAGCCCTTTGATAAAAAATGTCTGGTTGATAGCCACACCGGTCAGGCCGCACAACAGAAAACGAAACAGGTGCTCTTTTTTAATGCGTGCCGGTGAGGGGCTGAACAGCCAGGCCGCCCAAAAAAGCAGCAGGCTAAAGCCTACCCTCAAAATGTTGAGGGCAAAGGGCTTGACCATCACGGGCGAAATAAATTTCACGAAGCTGTAGTTAGCGGCAAAAAACAGGTTGGTGCCCAGAACCGCCAGGTGTGCTTGGGTAGTCTTTTTCACGGCGGGTGCAAAGATAGATCACAGATTTCGCAGATTTGTAATGGATTTCAGGAATGGTCCACAGTCGACAGACGACAGTCCACAGCGGGAGAGCATCGGGAATGGTCAATGGTCAATGCTTTAGGTTTAAGTTGCTATATGGGGATTTGAAAAAGTTAGATTGAGGATTTCACGGGTTGAAAAAAGGATTTCGCAGATTCGTGAAGGCATGAGGGTTTTTAAAAGAGTTGATAGCTAGTACTGCTTAGCCCGGAATCGTTCAAAAGCCCATGTGTCCATTCCAGGGATTAATAGGCACCTGTAGCTGGGTCCCCCTCTCCTTCAGGAGAGGGGCCAGGGGTGAGGTAAAACATTCATTCCTGCTGTCAACTATCATCCGTCAACTTTCGTTAATGAATCAGGATGCGGATGCCCAGGCTGAGGGAAAGGGTGCTGGGCACGTCATTGTTGTACAAATAAGGCGATGGATAATCGGAGGCCTGTATCCAGGTACGGGTTTCGCCGTACAGGTAAATACCGGTACCCAGCATCATTTCCCCCCCGGCTCCCAGGTCAAACGTCAGCCGCTTAAAGTAGCCGGTGCCGGCAATGGCCTTTTGCGGAACCAAATAGCGGCTGGTGTCGATGGACTGGCTGTGTTCATTGGTTGCTTTGCCAAACAGCAGTCCAAAGCCGGCCATGCCATACAGGTTCCAGGAGGCTTCGTTATCATAAGTGCCTTTGAGGTAATGTTTAAAGCCGGTAGAGATCTGCTGGAAGCGTTGTTTGGAGTTGACAGTATACGAAATGCTCTGGGGCATGGTAAACGGATCGCGGGCTACTGCGGTTAACGTGTGGCGTGACTTGCCCTCGAGGTAATAACATACCAGCACATAGGCGCTTTGTTTTTTAGTGATATGAAAATTGGCCTGAATGGTTTGGCCCACGGTAAAAAAACGCTGGTCCGGCGTAAAGCTGTACAAGCCGCTGACATCGGTTGTAATACTCAGGGCATTTTGGGCCCGCAAGCCGGCACCGCCAAAAAGCAACAGTACGAACAGCAAAACTTTTTTCAACTTCAAGGGAATGAGTAGCTAAGATAGGGTACCGCAAACAAAAAGCCATCACGCAGGCGTGATGGCTTTTTGAAAAGAAGGACTTCTTTTTATTTTTTAATGTTCAGTTCCTGAATGATGTTGGTGGCACCGCCTAATTTGTCAATGCACCACAGCACATAGCGGATGTCGACACAAATGGTACGGTTCAGGTCTTTGTTAAACGTCATCTTGTGGCTGAGGGCCTCGTAGTTGCCGTCAAAGGCCAGGCCGATCAGTTCGCCATTACCGTTCAGCACCGGTGAGCCGGAGTTGCCGCCGGTGATGTCGTTGTTGGTGATAAAATTCACCACCAGTTCGCCGGTGCGGGCGTCTTTGTATTGGCCGTAGTCTTTTTTGCGGGCCAGTTCCAGCAGGTTGGCCGGCAGGTCAAACTCGTAATCACCGGGTTTGTATTTTTCCAGCACACCTTTCATGGTGGTTACATAATCGTAGTGTACCGCATCGCGGGGCTGGTAGCTGTCTACCGTGCCGTAGCTGACCCGCATGGTAAAAGTGGCATCCGGGTACATTACCTTGTTCGGGTTCATCTCCATAATACCTTTAAGGTACAGGCGGCCGAATTCGTTGTTGCGGGCCACAAACTGCTGGTAGAGCGGTGCGTATTTGCCGGTATAGTTTTTTACAAAGGTGCTGGCCAGGTTGTACGCCAGGTCCTGCTGCAGGGCGTTGGCATCCGGATTTTTTACAAACGCACTCCACCGGGCATCATCCAGAATCATGGTGTTTTTAAAAATGGCGTCTGCATATTTCTGGTAAGTAGCGGCCTGGTCCAAAGGCCCATACTGGTTGCGGATGGCAGTATACAAACCTTGCGGCTGTTGATCTTTCGGCACGTCGTTGTAATACATCTGCAGTACCGCGGCCACAATGTTTTGATCTGAAACGCGGTTATGGGATTTTAAAAAGTTTTGGCGGGCCTGGTTGGCGGCGTCCACGGCTTTTTGAATATCGGCGGTAGCAGTGCCTTGTTTTACCATGGCGTTTTCTACTTGTTGCAAAGAAGAAGCAAAAGCCAGCAGGGGCGAACCAAAAATACCTTCCAGCAGGTACACCCGGTGCAGCGCGTAGGGACGCCAGTCGATATACGCCTTTTGCAGGTCGGTAAAGATGTTTTGATATTCGGGTTTGCCTTTGGCCCAGTTGATATAAGCCTGCTCCTGCTTTTGTTTTTGCCCGTACACATCGTAATTCAGCAACTGCTTGGTTTCGCCATCATAAAACTTCCAGTAGTTGGCAATGCCGGCGTAGTCTGATGCCAGTTGCAGTTTGGTGGCGGGATCTTTTTTCATTTCCTCAAACATGTATTTGAGGCGCACGTCACGCAGCTTTACCAGCGTAGGATTGTTGATGTCGGTGGCCAGTTGCACCCCATAGGAGGTTTCGTAACGGTTGGTGCTGCCGGGGTAACCCCAGGTCATGGCATAATCACCTTTTTTTACGCCTTTTAAAGATACCGGTAAAAACCATTTGGGTTTCAATGGGGTGTTGGACGCATTGTAAGCAGCGGGTTGTCCGTTGGCGGCATATACGCGCCAGACCGAAAAGTCGCCGGTTTGGCGGGGCCATTCCCAGTTGTCGGTATCGCCGCCAAACTTGCCAATGCTTTCGGGCGGTGTACCTACCAGGCGTACGTCGGTATAGCGCTGGTACACAAATGCCAGGAACTGGTTGCCTTTAAACAGGCTGCTGACAGCGGTTTCCACTTTTTTAGTCGTATCGCTCATGCGGCCGTTAATGTTGCTCAGCACACGGCTTTGGGCCGTGGCTCTTTCGGCACCTGTCAGGCCTTTCAAAGAATCCATCACCTCTTTGGTCACGTCTTCCACCCGCAGCAGGAAGCGTACGGAAAGGCCCGGGGCCGGAATTTCTGCTCCTTTGTTACGGGCATAAAAGCCGTCTTTGAGGTAGTTTTTTTCGGTAGTGCTGGCAGCGGCTATCTGGCCGTAACCGCAGTGGTGGTTGGTAAAGATCAAACCTTCGGCGCTGACGATTTCGCCGGTGCAGCCGTTGCCAAATATAACTATGGCGTCTTTCAAAGAAGCTTTGTTCACGCTGTACAATTGTTCTTTGGTCAGTTTCAGGCCTTTCTTCACCATATCGTTGTACACCTGTTGTCCCAGCAGCATGGGCAGCCACATCCCTTCGTCGGCTGCCGCCCGATATACCAGGGCCACACTTAAGAAAAATGCAAATACAATTTTTTTCATGTTCGTTTTTTTGTGTCGGTGACAAACGTACTTAAAAAACACTACCAAAAAATTGACAAAAGTCTAAAACAGTTATGGTTTTATACCTATGAGGTAATGGTTTTGGAATGGTTGCTGGTGTAATAACCTGGCGCCAGCTTTATGGTAGCAAAGCCGTAGCTGAAAGGTTGTATAAATTAAATAATAAGACGAGCAGCCGTACTACTATGGGGCTGCTATTGCGACGCTCCGTTCGGCCCCTCCCCGGAAGGAGCGGGAGGGCAGGCGATAAATGTTGTTTCAGCATTGGAATTGAGGTATGTGCTTTTGAACGTTCTTCAACTATAGTTGACAGTTGATAGATGACAGTTGACAGTAGTGAACTTCTTCAAAAACCCATAGTGTAGTTCTTTCAAAAAGCCATACTCAACTTTTCAACAGCTTCAAAAGTCCATATGGGTTTTTAAAGATATTATCTGCACCTAAAGCTATTCAAACAAAGACCACTCACCCCTGTCATCCCGGCCTTGAGCCGGGATCTCCCGCACCTGCAGCCTCTTTTTTCTTGGTGCTTCCTTTGTGCCTTTGTGTCTTTGTGGCTCAAAAGCATCGCATGCAAAACTTTTTCAAAAACCCGTATGCCTTTCAATGAAATCAAATTACTTAAAAACATAGCCGCTGAGATCCCTCCTTCGTCGGGATGACAGGGGCAAGTGATAGCAGGAAAAACATCCCCTCTGAAAGGGCGACAATCAGAAGTGCGCAACTGCTTAGGGTCTTTCTGTACGGTTACTATTTTTCTCCCGCAGGTTCCTGACCAGCTTTTCTATTTCCACTCCGATAAACACAATGGTAGAAGCGCCAATGCAGATCAATAACTCGTTCAATGTTAGTGGCTGGGTATTAAAAATGTCGTTGAAGAAAGGAATATAAATCAGCATCAGCTGCAACAAGAGTGTGAGCAGTACGGCGCCCAGCAGCGGCTTGTTGCTCAACAACCCTTGTTTAAACAAATACTGGCGCTCGCTGCGGATGGCCATTACGTGCCCCATCTGGCAAAAACATAAAACCGTAAAGACCATCGTTTGCCAATGCGGATCTTCTGCCTGCAGTGCCCAGGCCTGCATGCCCAGGGTAACGGCCGCCATTAAAATGCCTACCCACATCACATGGTAACCCAGCCCGTGTGCAAAGATGCTTTCATCGGTAGCCCGGGGCGGGCGTTGCATAATGTTTTTTTCGGCCGGCTCGTTGGCCAGTGCCAGGCCCGGCAAACCATCGGTAACCAGGTTGATCCAAAGAATGTGAATCGGCAGCAGCGGAATGGGTAACCCTAAGAGCGGCGCCATGAAGATGGTCCAGATCTCGGCCGAGTTACAGGTAAGCACGTACTTGATAAAGCGACGGATGTTGTCAAATATGCGCCGGCCTTCCCTCACGGCCCTTACAATGGTGGCAAAGTTGTCGTCCAGTAAAATCATATGCGCCGCTTCTTTCGATACGTCGGTGCCGGTAATGCCCATGGCAATCCCAATATTGGCTCTTTTAAGCGCCGGTGCATCGTTGACTCCGTCGCCGGTCATGGCGACAAACTGCTGCTGGTTTTGCAGGGTTTTTACAATCTGCAGTTTTTGCTCCGGCGACACCCGGGCATATACCTTGATGCGCCGCACCGCCCGGTCAAAGTCCTCCTGCGACAGGCGGCCCAGTTCCAGCCCTGTAATCACCCGGTCTTTTTCGCTATGTAAAATGCCCAGTTCCCTGGCAATGACCTGGGCCGTGGTAGGGTGGTCGCCGGTGATCATTACCGGTACAATGCCAGCGGTTTTACATTCCTGTACAGCCTGCTGGGCCTCAGGTCGCGGCGGGTCTATCATACCCACCATGCCAAGAAACACCTGGTCTTTTTCCAGTCCGTCGTTGGCGGGGGGATGGTCTTGTAATTTATAGGCATACGCCAGTACCCGTTGTCCCTGGCCGGCCAGGTCCTCTGATTTTTTTATGATTTCGTCTTTGTTCAAACCTTGTCCCTGGCAGATGTTCAGTACCGACTCCAGCGCTCCCTTGGAGATGACCAGGTACTGCTGCGGGGCCAGCTGGTGCACGGTGGTCATCAATTTTCTGTTCGAATCAAAAGGAATCTCGAATACTCTTTTGTACCTGTCCATCCAGGAATTGTCAAAACCGTTTTGGCGGGTGGCATGTTCTACCAGCGCTATTTCTGTAGGGTCGCCGATTATTTTTCCTTCCCCTTCGGTCTTGGTATCCTGGTTGGCCGCCATACTAAACCACAGCAGATCCTGCTGGTTAAAACTACCAATGGTTTGGGGCAGGCTTTCGTTCAGCCAGGTATCCTGTACCGTCATTTTGTTTTGAGTGAGGGTGCCGGTTTTATCGCTGCAGATGTAGGTAACCGAGCCTAGCGTTTCTACGGCCGGCAGCTTGCGTACCAGGGCATTCTTTTGTACCAGTTTTTTGGCCCCCAGTGCCAGCGCAATGGTGACCACTGCCGGCAGGGCCTCCGGTATAGCCGCCACCGCAACCGATATGGCGGTCAGCAGCATGGTCATGGGCGCTTCGCCACGCAACAAGCCTACCACGTAAAACACCACGCAGATGGCCAGTACAATCACCGAAAGTTTTTTGGCAAATTCGCCCAGGCGTTTTTGCAAAGGCGTTACGCTTTCTTTTTCCTGCAGCATCTGGGCTATGGAGCCTATTTCGGTTTGCATGCCGGTGGCTACCACCAGCCCTTTGGCGCGGCCATAAGTAACCAGAGTGCTTTTATAGGCCATATTCAACCGGTCGCCCAGGGCGGTTTCCTTATCGGCAAGTACAGTGGTCGATTTTTCTACGGCATGCGATTCGCCGGTAAGCGAGGCTTCTTCCACTTTCAGTCCATACACTTCTGCCAGGCGAATATCGGCCGGCACCATATCGCCGGCTTCCAGCAGTACCACATCACCCGGTACCAGTTCGGTAGCCGGCAGTTGCAGGGTTTGCCCTTCGCGTATGACCCGGGCCGAGGAGGCGGCCATTTTCTTTAAGGCTTCCATGGCCTTTTCGGCCCGGTACTCCTGTACAAAACCCACTACAGCATTCATCACCACGATAAACAGGATGACAATGGCGTCTTTCAGATCTCCTACAATAGCCGAAATAATGGCTGCAGCCATCAGGATCAGGATCATGACATCCTTGAACTGCAGCAGGAACATCACCACCGGAGATACCTTCTTTTTCTCTTCCAACTGGTTGGGGCCGCACTGTCGGAGCTTTTCTTCTGCCTGCAGGGACGACAAGCCGTTTTCGCTGCTGTTCAGCAGTTGGTAGCAGTTGTTTATATCTAACAGGTGCCAGTTCATAATCAAGGTCTTAAATAGTATAGTCAGAAAAGGTTGGCTATATACATCAGGGCAATCAGCAGGGCATCGCACGCTATCGCAAACCACTTTTCTTCCTACTGATACATGACCTGCCTATAAATAAAGCAGACAGCAACAAAGGCGATCCTGCAGATACCGATCCGGCTGATGAATACAATATTTACCGGCAAATAAATGGCCATACCTGGCCTGGCCATTATGAAATTACAAAATAGCGGCTGTGTGGTGCATGGATTCCGGTTATCAGGCCACCTGTTTGTAGTCATTTAG
The DNA here is from genome assembly GCA_023391895.1 of Bacteroidota bacterium. Taxonomy (GTDB): domain Bacteria; phylum Bacteroidota; class Bacteroidia; order Chitinophagales; family Chitinophagaceae; genus Flavisolibacter. The sequence goes on along the minus strand of JAEWAC010000143.1, from coordinate 4,285 downwards.
AAAATGGTGGAGTTGCCGCCGTTTGCAGGGCTGTCGCCTTGTAAGCAGGTAGCTTTTTTAAAGGGAGTAGGGAAGTATAGCACAGAAGAAGGCCCAATGCCAAGCCGGTCATTCTGCTGCAGCAAAACCCACTGTTGGCTATACAAGCTATTCAGATCAAGGTGGGAAGAATGAAGAATAAAAACGATTATAAGCCAACCGCGGTGTCTGTAACGGCTGTAAAGCAGAAGGTGCGGCTTTTGCCGCACCTTCTGCTAAAACTCATCCAGTTTATTGTTGTTTAGGCGCTGCCTTGGTTGTTACTGCACCTGGTTCTCGCCTGCGTTCAGGGCTTTCCACAACTGGTCTTTCAGTTCTACAATGCCTTTGTTGATGATAGAAGAAATAAAAATGTGCGGAATACCGGCAGGCAGTTCTTTTTCAATAGCTTCCATCAGTTCTTCATCCAGCATATCGCTTTTGGAAATGGCAATGATAAACTGTTTGTGCAGCAGCTCCGGGTTGTATTCTTCCAGTTCTTTTACCAGGATTTCAAATTCCTTGCGGTGGTCCTGGCTGTCGGCCGGAATTAAAAACAAGAGGATTGAGTTGCGTTCAATGTGGCGCAGGAAACGGTGCCCCAGGCCTCTGCCTTCCGCTGCTCCTTCAATAATACCGGGCAGGTCGGCGATGCAAAAGCTTTTACCATCGCGGTACTCTACAATTCCCAGGTTGGGGGTAAGGGTGGTAAAGGCATAAGAGGCAATTTTGGGCTTGGCAGCCGTCATGACCGACAGCAGGGTAGATTTACCGGCATTGGGAAAACCCACCAAACCTACATCGGCCAGGACTTTCAGCTCTAGCACCTTCCAGCCTTCCTGGCCGGGCAGGCCGGGCTGTGCATGCTCCGGAGCCTGGTTGGTAGCCGTTTTGAAGTTAGAGTTGCCCAGGCCGCCTTTACCGCCAGGCATCCACACAATCTCCTGCCCGTCGTGCAGAATTTCTACTTCTTTCTCCCCGGTTTCTTCAGCCATGGCAATGGTACCTAAGGGCACTTCAATCACAATGTCCTTGCCGTTGCGGCCGGTCCGGTTGTTGTCACTGCCTTTTTCCCCGTCTTCTGCCAGAATATTTTTATGATACCGCAGGTGCAGCAGGGTCCACAGGTTGCGGTTTCCTTTCAAAATAATATGACCGCCCCGGCCGCCATCACCACCATCCGGGCCGCCAAAGGCCGTGAGCTTATCCCTGCGAAAATGCTTGATGCCGGCGCCGCCGTGCCCGCTTCTGCAGTAAACCCTTATCTGGTCAACAAAGTTGCTTTTTTCCACGCTTTCGTTTTTGTAATGTGCAAAGATATTGCTGTGCGGTCTTAATGGCTTGCAAAGATCTGAAACAGCAAAGCTCAGACAGAAGCTTTCTGCCTTCTGTTTAATGCACAAACCAAATATGGTAATTATGCCAGTGCCGGAAAGCCCGGCCATGGGCCAAAAACACAGACTCCTCAACATCACCTGTTGTTCAAATAACCTCTTTTAAATAGTTTGTGGCTTTTCTTGTCCAGGAACATTTCAATTTTCTATATGTTTTCTGTAGGGCCATAAAAAAGCGCCGGCCAGTTGCCGGCGCCTATGAAAGAGGATGGGCTTGTGTTATTGCACCAATACTTTCTGTTCAAAAACTGTTTGGTCATTTCTGCTGACCAGTCGCACCAGGTAAGTGCCTTTGCTACTGGTGGGCTTCAGATTGACGGTTTGGGTTTGGTTTTCCACTTCAATGGTAACCCTTCTCTGCAGCACGTTTCTGCCCAGGACATCCGTTACCGCCAGCGTATAATCACCAAATGGCACACTATTAAAGTTCAGGGAAAACTGGTTGCTGGTAGTAGGATTGGGGTACACCTGAACCACAGGTTTGGGTAGGGTGCGGCTGTCGGCAAGGGTGGGGATGGTCGTAACCTTATTGGATGCCAGGAAGTTGCTGTTGGCCAGGTCGGAGCTGCGGTACACGCCGACGGTTAACGAAAAAGGTGAGGCCTTCCAGCTTTTAGTATCTACCAGATAATACGCATTGTCGGCCACGGCGCTGCTCACCAGCAAAGCGCCTTCGGCATTTACTACCGCACCATTGACCGTAAAATGATCCGGCAGGCCTTCTATCTGTCCCAGGTACCGGGCTACTTTGCTTGCCACATTCACTTTAAATACTTTGTTGCGGGCGGTAATGATGTAGAGGTTGCCGGCATCATCTGCAATCATATCACCACCAAAGCCGTAGTGGCGGTTGTGGATAGAAATGGTGTCGTTGGCCGCATCATCAGTCAGCGAACCTAATGACTGGATGGTTATTTTTTTGCCGGTGGAAAACTGAACAAAGGTTTTCCCATCGTTGCTGATGGCATAGCCTACGCCATTGGGGGCAATGACCATGCGGGTGATTACTTTGCCCTCCTTGTTGTGCATGTTGCCCAGGCCGGTAAAAGGCTGGTCCGTTACACAATACAGCTTCATGGTTTTAAGGTCAATGTACCGGAGCTGGTCAATAAACATCGGCGTAAAGTACAGCCGGTTATTTTTTTTGTCATAGGCCGCCGCCGCTACACCCGTACCAAAAGGACTTTGCAGCAGGTTGCGATACTGCACTTCTTCTTTCAGTACAATGGGTTTTTGGGTAACTGCATCGTAAGCAACGGCATGCTGCTCCGTGCCGTTCAGCAATACCGGGCTGTATTCACCGGTTTGCAGGTCCAGCCGACGCAGGGCATTCCAACTACTGCCTTCCTTGGTAAGGTCGGTAATAACATACGCAAAACGATCGTTTTGAGCATGGATCAGTGTAGTGACGGCAAGGGCGAGCAGGGTGGAAAAGCTCATAATGGGTAAAGCTCTTCTCATACAGAAAGGTTTGAGGTGAGGGAATTTTTGTACTATTAAGTTACGAAAACTATCGTCACCTATGGAGTTCATTTTTGCACTTTCAGCCTTGCTTTTTAAGGGGTTGGTAGTGGCTTTGAAAGACAGGGACTTGCGTTACTTCTTCGCTTAAAGGTTCGCAGGGTTTTAGGGTGTCGTGGCAGTGCCGGGGTAGCTGCTGGTACAGCCGGGTACCTTCGGTTTTCCAGGCGATCATTTCATCACTGGCGGTTTTGATGATCCTGGCGGGGTTGCCGGCTACAACAGAGCGCGGCGGAATTTTTTCGCCTTGCTTTACAAAAGCCAGGGCGCCGATAATGCATTCATCGCCTACTTCCACTTCGTCCATTATTACGGCATTCATACCCACCAGGCAATTGCGGCCAATGGTAGCGCCGTGAATAATTGCCCCGTGGCCAATATGCGCCGCTTCTTTCAGCCAAACCGTCACACCCGGAAACATGTGCACCGTACAGTTCTCCTGCACATTGCTCCCATCTTCAATTACAATCTTTCCCCAGTCGCCCCGCAGCGTACAGCCCGGCCCGATATACACATCTTTACCAATCACCACATGACCAGTTACTACCGCCTGCGGATGTACAAAAGCCGAGGGATGCACTACCGGTTTGATGCCATTGAACTCGTAAAACATATTGCCTGTTTGATTTAAAAAGTAAAGTTAGGGTATGGGTTTTTGAATCGCAGATTACACGGAGTGGAAAAGGATTTCACAGATTCGTAAGAAGCATATGGAGTTTTGAAGTAGTTGGATCGCGGATTACTCAGGTTTTGAGAAAGGATTTGGCGGATTGGTAAAAGCATATGGGGATTTGAAAGAGTTGAGAGGTTGATCAATTGAGTGGTTGAAGGGGTGATAGGGTTTTAAAGCAGTTGCGCCCTTCTTGTTAATGCCCTTTCAGAGGGACTGGTTTTTCATCTACCGCTTACCCTGTCATCCCAACGAAGAAGGGATCTCGGAGGCAACAACCTTTATAGGCATTGCCGTGCGCAGCACGCCACACTACCGGTACCATTAGTCTGTTTTCATTCAACCTTTCCTGCACTCCAACGTAATGATTATGGGGTTTTAAATGACGTTAGTTACTGTCAACTGTCATCTATCCACTGTTAACTATCTATGGGATTTTGAAGAAGTTGTTGCCTGAGATTGTTTTTGGCCCACCAAGGCACGAAGACACAAAGGAACACAAAGAAAAAAGGCTGGAGGTATGGGAGGCGGCTCAAGGCCGGGATGACCAGGGGAGAGAGTTCTTTGTTTGTTTTGATAGCTTTAATGGAAGCGCACTTCTTTAAAAGCCCATATGGATTTTTGAAGCAGTTGATGGCCTGGTGTGCTTCGCTGAAAAATATTCAAAAGCCCATGGGTCAAT
>JAEWAC010000028.1 GCA_023391895.1 Bacteroidota bacterium | reverse complement strand
CTCCTGTCCAGTCGGGGCCTACCAACATATAGAAACCCGGTTTCGTATGATACATGGAACCAAACTGCACAAAACTATCGGTACGCAGATCTACCGCCTGGAACACCCAAAAGCGGTCACCAAAATCCGGTACCTGGATGATGATGGGAGATTCGTCCAAGGCAGCAATACAAGCCCCGTAAACCACATCCTGATTGGGACAAGCCACCCAGCGTTCTTCGGGAGCCACATAATCATGCAACATGGAAAGATGATTCAGCGGAGCGGTGGGAAGTATTCCATTTGTCAAACCGACTTCCTTGGTTGCTTTGGCACCCAGTCGTTTGTTGTAAATGTTCACCATGGGCCAAAATTTGAAATACGCTTCCTGAGCGACCATCGCTGCATATCCCGGTGTGATCTTTACGTTGATATCAGGACCCGAGATTTTGATGGTTGCATGACCGGATGAAGAAACGGCTGTTTCTTTTGTTTGTGGTTCGTTCAGTAGATTTTCCATGATTGCTATTTTTGAGGTTCATGGTTAATGGATATCATTCAAATTGGCGGCCTATGGCAGAAGAGCCCATTACACCACTTTTTCCAAATCAGTTAAACTCCAGCTTTTATCAAACAGTGCTTTTTGAGGCCCGTAAAACCGTGCAAGCACTTCAAAACGGCCGACTGGGTCTGTTGGCACCCAATTTGACTCGCCGCTTGCAGGAGGCGTAGGGCCAAAATAGATGTCCACTGATCCATCACTATTCTTTTGCAGCCCTGGTATTTGCGAAGAGCGTCCAACCCAGCGGGCATTCCTGATAAATGTGTGTGTTTCACGGTTATACACTGTCATTGACCAGTATTGTGTTACCGGAGCGTTGGCTGGCACATGCAAACGGTAACTGGAGCCACCTTCCAATGCTTTCCCTTCTTTGTCGCTAAAGGTCATTAAGTAGTATTGTGACTCTCCAGCATGCTTGGCGCTAAAGAAAGCTATCATATAGAGCACTCCGCGAATGTCTGTAGGGTAAGAATCCGCTACTGTAAAATCGTGCAGAATGGCATGGTGCGTTTCTTCTGTAGCTGGAAAAAACCAATGCTTGCCTTCATAATAGACTGGCAGCGATTCATAGTTTACTATCAGAAAGTCCCTTGCATCTTTTATGGCAGCGTTCAAAATCCGCTGTGTACGTTCATCAGGATTAAATGGTTTTCCTCTTTCAATACCGATGGTCTTTAAGGGATCAATCATGGCCTTATCCCGCTCCAGCCAGGGCTCCTCCTGAATGATATCATTCAAAGCATAGAAGAAACGTGTATCATAAGGGATGGTAGCGTCGTACACGACCTCACTTGCATCCACAAAAGTGGTAGCAGGCGCCGTGTCTGCCTGCGCCAAGGGATAGACCTTGATCCGTTTTGAATAGGCTATTGCTTTTGCCACATCAGCATCACTACCGCTCTTCAAAACAGAACGAAGCAGCGCATAACCCCGGTAGGTTATTGATGGCATTGGAATAAAGCCTTCGGGAAGTTTGCTTTTATCGTACCCTGGCGGCAGAAAAGCATACTTGCCACCCTTCCCTTTATCCACGCCACCAGGGCCTACATCTTCAATGGCCGCCTGCCAGAAGTTCATAATACTGCCGTTGAATACACCTTCATCGGAAGGCGGTATCTCCAGTACGATGGGGCCTACATTTTGGGTGTTAAAAAAAGGCATCAGGTAGATCACATCGGGATTGGGTGTAAGGGTTTGATTCTTCCAATCCAACAGACGGGACCAGTAAACAACCTGGTTAAAGCTGCCTTTTAGTTTCGCCATTTCGGCATACATCAGTTGGTAGTTCACGGCAGGCATTCCCCAAATGGCCGCTTCCACCGCACGGCTATATTTGACCGATTCACTGATATCCGCAGGTTCGAATGCTGGTGATTTTGTTTTTTTTTGTGACTGTTTCCATAAAACTTCATTTTAGAGTATTACTAGTTATGGATGACTTTATCGGTTTTTCTGCTCTTGATTTCTATTATTGCTTCCCACCCATTGCCGCTTCTGACATCTTCGCCATAGTATCGTCGATAGAGAAGCTGTTCAGCCTCAACTTTTTCAAAACCCCATGCTTCCTACAGACATTGATTCAATGATGAAGCATTCCTGCAACCGGATTGGAGCACAGCTGCAGGAATGCGCAATGACGATGCTTTTGCTTTTACTTCTTACTGCTCTAGGGCTATTTCTGCTGGTTTTTCTTTTTTGGCTGGTTCCATCCCCACCTCCTTCGGCATTAATTTTTCCATAGCTTGGTCGATGCTGAAACTGGCTGACTTTGCTCTGGGCGGGAATTCCTGGAAAGTCTTAAGAAACTCTGCTACGAGGTCCTGTGCTGGTATCAACAGGAATACACGGTCTATTTTCCATTTGCTGTAGAACATTTCCGCATCTTCGGAAGACCTTTCAAACGGATCGCTTTTCAGGTTGAACAATTTGGGGATACGCAATGTAACCAAAGGTTCTTCCCAGACTGTAATACCATGATTGCGCTGTTCGGCAAAATGTAATTTCCAGTCTCCCACCCGCAGCGCCATCAGGTCCCCATCATCGCTCTAATAGAAGAAGCCTTTACGGGGCGATTGCTTTTCTTTACCACTCAGGAATGGAAGGAGATTAAAGCCATCGAGATGGACTTTAAAGGTTTTGTCACCTATTTTATATCCCTTCTTTACTTTTTCAACAAGGTCGGGTTCGCCTGCTGCGGCTGCAAATGTTGGTATGAAATCCTGCAAGGAACAGATATCATTGATGACACGGCCCTGTTCTATTACACCAGGCCAGCACATCACACAAGGTACCCGCCATCCGCCTTCCCAATTGGTATCTTTTTCACCACGGAATGGCGTTGTGCCGCCATCCGGCCAACTCATCACTTCAGCGCCATTATCTGTTGTAAATACCACGATGGTATTATCTGCTACACTCAGATTATCAAGTTGTTGTAATAATTCGCCAACATACCCGTCGAGTTCCACCATGCCATCAGGATAAACACCCAATCCCGTTTTGCCTTTTGAAGCAGGTTTTAGATGTGTCCAGATATGCATGCGGGTGGTATTGAAATAGCAAAACCAAGGCTGGTTCTCTTTTGTTTTGCGATCAATGAAATCTTTTGCTGCTGCCAGGAACTCTTCATCCACGGTTTCCATGCGTTTTGTATCCAATGGACCAGTGTTTTCTATTTTTGTTTTCCTACTTTTCCGAATTGCGGGTCAAGCGTAAGATCATCCATATCGGTTGCCGTGCATTTCAATACGCCCCGCGGACCATATTTTTTGCGGAAGGTCGGATCTGTCGGATAGTCGTCATGCTCCGGTTCTTCTTCTGCATTCAGATGATAGAGGTTGCAAAAAAATTCATCAAAGCCATGAACAGTGGGAAGGTGCTCATTGCGGTCGCCAAGATGATTTTTACCGAACTGCCCGGTGGCATAACCCAGGTTTTTTAGAAACTGGCCAATGCTTGGATCATCTGCACTTAAGCCAAGCGTAGCACCCGGCAACCCCACTTTTGTTAGCCCGGTTCGTATGGGTGATTGGCCTGTAATAAAAGCTGCACGACCCGCGGTACAACTTTGCTGCCCGTAAAAATCAGTGAACATCGCGCCTTCCCGGGCAATACGGTCGATGTTAGGCGTTCTGTAACCCATAACGCCGTGATTATAACAGCTCATGTTAAACCATCCTATATCATCGGACATAATGAACAGAATGTTTGGTTTTTTTTCATTTGCCATTTTGACTGATTTATTGGTTTTAAATTCCAATCCTTTTGTTGCAGCGCCGCAGTTGTATATTGGTTCATGGGCTGCACTTTTTCAAAACACCATATGCACATTGTCATTCGTCGACTTTTTCAAAAGCCCATGCTAGATAGCTGTTGCGTAAAAGCGCAATGTCATGCGTTTTACATCGGCATTATTCCAATGCTACTGGCATTATCTTTCAGCAGGTGGTGTTTCGTGTTATCCGTCGTCTGGAACCTGTTTCGCTACATAATGCGCTTGCTCCCTGCTGGTGCGAACAACCACTGTTATTGTCGTTACCAGATGGCGGTGAATGATTGCCTGATCCTGCTTGCGTGTCTGATGGCTTTTCCTTAATCTGCTCCTGAGAGTACCCTTCATTACTGTTTTTACCAGAACCGCAGCGTATCGCTTCTGCCCGTTTGGCCTGTAGCCAATGACCTTGGCTTTTGTAGGAACCAAAAGTTGCAGCACCTGTAAAAACAAGAGCAAACCCTAACAACAGCAGACAAAAAAGAAGCGTATGAAAACTTTTTAATTTACTCATATTCGTATCTTTTGAGTTATTGCGGAAATACAAACGTTAACACACCCCTGAGACCGAAGTCAGATCGGCTTTCGGCAGGCCCACCCAACGGAATGCGCGGGCCAACGGCTAATGATATGGCCTGTTGGCCCAGTGTGGTAACACCGCTAAGAGTCGGAATTAAAAAGGCTGTGGTCATGCCGGCTTGCCAGTTGAACGTCATTTCCGAATTGATGGTTATGCCGGCGCCACTTTTCCAGTTATACGCAAAAAAGGGTTGCAAAAACATCTGGTTTAATTCATCACGATCCTTATCGCCTGCAAAAGACCATAACTGGTTCACCAAAAAGCCATAGGTTAACCCACTGGCTTGCCGTAAGAGCAAGGCCGTTGGACCTGCTCCCCATTTGCGGGTGCTGAGCAAATCATCGGTGCCCATGGGTATTAAAAAAGCAGAGCCCGCACCCCACATCCAGCCATTGTTACCGGCAGCAGGTGAAACAAAACCACTGATCGTAGCATCACTCAAGCCAAACTCCCGACTGCCTTCAGCTTTTATATTCTGCTGATCAATGATAGGTATGATGTAACGGGTAATCAGGTTCAGCTTGCCACTGAGTTGAAAGGGAACAACAGGCTGAAAATTGAGGGTATACTTTGATCCATGATACAACCCAATCTCATAGTCTACATTGCTTTGCAGCGGCACGCTGATCAAGCTGGCAACGGGGTTCGACAGCTTGACGGCCAGTTCCTGCGCTTCGGAAGCAGGCTTTTCCTGCGCTCTTACAAAAGGGACTGAAGCTATGTTTGCCCAAAGCAGCAATACCGTATAAAGCTTTTTATCTTTAAGAACATGCATTTGATTGTTTACTTGCAAAACATTGTTTTCTAATCACTACCCAAACGCATTATAAATTACAATTTCGCTCGCCCAAAAAACAAGATTTTCAGAATTTTCCACACGGCATGGAAAGTTAGCATCAAAAAGATATTGCAAAAGCCTTTGAGAAGTTATACCTGCATTTTCTCCGATTTGCTACCCAATCTATTGACATGCAAGTTTTAATATAAAACATAGATTCCAAAATATTAATGCCTATAAATTGCCCAATTATATAAATCTTGGCAACTTAATGAACACATCCTGGTATGATTATAAGAATTAGACCGGTAAAGCTCCTCCAACTTTTTCCATGACCGGTTAAATTAGGATACAGGCAAAAGCGCGCATGAATATATTTAATCCAAGTTGATAGATGTGGCGAAAGAAGACATCTTTGATCCCAGTAAATCAGTAAGCCAGGTAGCGTATGCGTTGGGGTTTATGTACCCACAGCATTTACCCGCCTTTTCAAACAGCCTTTGGGGCACATGCCCAATGAATAACGGATGTTGAATTAATAGTTTTGAATAATCCGCGAAGCGCAAAAAGATATAGGGCCGCTTCCCTGGCTGAATGCTGCAACCAATACACCATTTAAAAAGGGATTTGTTTTTTACAGCATTTCAAGTGTAGCTTAAATTGTAGTCAGTGACATTAATTGAACTAAAACCAAAGTTTAATAAGCTATTGAATTTCAACTATTTGAAATAGGATTGCGCAATAATGGCCCCCTGGTTCCATACCAGGTGAACTAATCGCCTGGAATATAAGCTGGCAAGATTTTCAGCGAATTGCTATGCTTTATTATTATTTCTGCGGCCCAAAATCAATTTATCAGCACCACAATGCTAAAAAGAAGATCAGGTTTCCAACCTTTGGCAATCGTTTGATGGATAGCTAATAGAAGTTGTTTTCAATTTTGTGAAATAATCCAGTTAAACCCTGTTAGGGATTTGACGGTTGGTTTGTGTTGGTGCAAATCCAGTAAAGCCCCAGCCAATTGATCCTCTACCTGCTCATGGTTTTGAAAGGTATGGTTGTTAAAGTGGTGCTGGCGGATGTACTTCCAGATCAATTCCACCGGGTTCAGTTCCGGGCAGTAGGGCGGCAGGAACAGGGGCGCCATATTCTTCGGCCAGTTGAGCCGTTCACTGACATGCCAGGCTGCATTGTCCAGACACAGCACTACCCGGTAGCGGGAAAAGTGCCTGCTCAGTCCTTTTAAATACCACTCCATCACCTCGGTATTGCACACCGGCAGGATCATCGAATACAACGCACCGGTCTCAGGACACACCGAGCAAAACGAGTAAGAAAACTCCCGGATGATCTCGCGATTAACGAGGGCTCTTGTGCCCGGTGGACTCCAGCAGCGCGCCAGGTTGTTCATGCGCCCAAAGCGGCCTTCATCATGAAAGCATACCACCAGGGGTTTGTTTTGGTCTGCCCCTCCCAGCTGCAAGGCGACCTGCGCTACTAAGTGTTGGAGTTTTTTTTAAAGGCTTTTTGGGCCTTCCCATCCTTTTTGAGGTGCTGGGGCCGAGGCGCTTTCTTTTTCCACTGGTGGCGCTTTAACAGTCCCCACAAATAATCATCCGAGACCGAAAAGCCCATCTCCCGCTCCACCTCTTCCCCCATGTCGCCTGCGGTTAAGATCTCACCGCGGGCGGCTTTCTGAC
>JAEWAC010000015.1 GCA_023391895.1 Bacteroidota bacterium | reverse complement strand
TTTTGGTTTTCTTTAAAAGTCCATACTGCTTCAGGTGCCGGTAAATGGCTGCAGCCATGTACTGATAACCCTCACGGGTAGGATGAATGCCATCTTCCTTACCTAAATTGCTGGCATTTACAATCAGTGAATGGGCTCCCCGGTGCGGTTCGCCCTGGCGTTTGAACAACTGGTTGATATCAATAAAATGCAACTGGTGCGCCGTTGCCAGCTGCTGTACAATTTTATTCAAAGAATCTATTTTAACGTTGGGCTCCTGCGGAAACAACTGCCGGTCGTGCCGCTGAAAAACATAACCCGTATCCACCGGCGGCGGACTCATTACCACAACCCTAATGCCCTGGGCTTGCAGGGCCCGGATCAACTTTTGAAAGTTGCTTGTAAAATCGGTATAACTCACCAGTTTGTGCGAGTTAACCATGTCGTTGGTGCCCGCCATGAGGATCACCAGGTCGGGCTTAACCGATAAAACATCCGGCTCTAATCTTTTCAATAAGTCATAGGTATTGTTGCCGGCCACGCCTTTGTTCAAAACCGTATAGTGCCTGGTGCAGGAATAAAAGAATAGAGGGAATAGGAGCAAAAGAAGATGGGTAAACCGGGAGAAAACAATTTTGTTCAACCGTTTCATAAAGTTTGATGATTGGTTCCGCTACGTACAGAATTGCTCCTGAAGATACTGATAAAGTCTGTCAGTCATCGTGCATTCACGGAAGTTGGGATGGTTCATCTATTCCTGATGCCGACTATCCTGAAGTTGCCATGCCTTTTACCAATTGCTTCATGAGTCACTGTTCTTTTTCATTCAGCATTATAAAATTAGTGGCGGTTCACCTGCTCTACATTTCGTAAGAAAGCTGTAACTTATTAGGTATATGGGTTTTTGAAAGAATGGAAATGGTCAACATGGATAACTGACGGTAGTGCAGGTGAAAAAGACGCTGGTGTGGTGCAGCAACCGTAGCTGGAAAAAAGTAGAACGAACTATTTTCTGATACCTAAAAATTTCAGTTTGTCTCAACCCTCCAACAACTTGAAACGAACGCTCACGCCCATTATGTTGTGGGGGTTAGGTGTAGGCTATGTGATATCCGGAATGTACTTCGGCTGGAACCTGGGCCTGGAGAAAGGCGGCACGCTGGGCCTGGCCATTGCTACTTTTTTCATCATCATCCTGTATATCACTTTTACCTTTAGCTATACCGAACTGGCCTGTGCCATACCCAAGGCCGGTGGTGCCTTTGATTATGCCAATCGTGCCCTGGGAAGGAATTGGGGCTTTATGGCCGGCATGGCGCAAAACATCGAGTTCATTTTTGCGCCCCCCGCGATTGCTTTTGCAATTGGAGCTTACTTTAATTTGTTTTTTCCTTCCATACCCATACTGGCCATTGCTGTTTTCAGTTATGTGGTATTTACGGCGCTCAATATTTATGGGGTAAAAGCAGCGGCTACTTTTGAGTTGATTATTACCCTGCTGGCCGTAGGAGAGTTGTTGTTGTTTGCGGGGATTAGTTTACCGCAGTTTGAATGGAAAAATTTACAGCACAACGCATTTCCTAACGGCTGGCAGGGAGTGCTGGCTGCTATTCCCTTTGCCATCTGGTTTTTCCTGGCCATAGAAGGTGTGGCCAATGTGGCGGAAGAAGCGGTTCGGCCGCAACGCACCATGCTGCTGGGTTTTGGTTCGGCTATTCTGACCCTGGTGATCTTATGCGTACTGGTGTTTGTAAGCTCTGTTGGGGTGGCCGGGTGGGAACAAATTGTATACACGGCTGACGGGCAAACTTCCGACTCGCCCTTGCCCCTGGCGCTGGAGCATATTGTAGGCAGTAACAACCTGTTGTATCACCTGTTGATCACCGTGGGCTTGTTCGGATTGGTGGCTTCTTTTCATGGTATTATCCTCGCTGCAGGCCGCTCTTCGCTTGAGTTTGGACGGGTGCGGTTTGCCCCTGCTTTTTTGGGTATAATCCATCCGCGTTTTCAAACACCTTCTAATGCCCTGCTGGTGAATATGGGGATTGGGATTTTGGCGTTACTGACCGGTAAAACCGCGGAGATCATTACCCTTTCAGTGTTTGGTGCCTTAACCCTTTATATTATTTCCATGATAGCCCTGCTGCAACTCCGGAAAAAAGAGCCGCAACTCCACCGTCCTTTTAAAGTGCCCCTGTATCCTTTTTTCCCGGTGATTGCTTTGATAATAGCAACGGTATCTTTTGTGGCTATGACCATTTATAATTTCAGGCTGGCGGTGGTGTATGGTTTCATTCTGGGTTGCTGTTTTTTGTTATTCAGGTTGTTTAAAAAAGAAACCGTACCCTCTAAAGCGTATCCATCCATACTGCCGCAAGAAGAACCTTCTGTACCCGGCGTAAAGTCTGGCAGTTAAGTTCAAAACCCCATTGAAAACGACTTCTAAAAAATTACCACTTATGACCACCCGGGAAATACTGCAATATGTAAAAGACCACCCGTCCGGAAAAGTAAAAATTGCTTTAGCCGATGTCGATGGCATTTTGCGGGGAAAATATATTTCAGCTGAAAAGTTTATAACAATAGCGGAGGGGAATACGGGTTTTTGTGACGTGATTTTTGGATGGGATGTAAGCGATGTGGCGTATGATAACGCCTCCTTTACCGGATGGCACTCGGGTTATCCCGATGCGCCTGCCCGGATTGATGTAACTACTTTTAGAAAAATTCCGTGGGAGCAGGACGTTCCTTTTTTCCTGGGCGAATTGATGGACCAGCAGGGCGGTCCTTCTTATGTGTGCCCACGGCAGCTGGTGAAAAAGGTAAAGCAGGAGGCCGAGCGCCTGGGCTTTGTGCCGTACTTCTCCCAGGAGTTTGAATGGTACAACTTTGCCGAGACGCCGCAAAGTGCCAATGAAAAAGGGTTTAAAAACCTCATACCGCTGACACCCGGCATGTTTGGTTATTCCATTTTGCGCAGTTCCCTCAAAAACCCCTTTTTTAACGATTTGTTTGAGCTGTTGAAAAAGTTTGATGTGCCGCTGGAAGGCTTGCACACGGAAACCGGTCCGGGCACTTATGAGGCTGCCGTATCATATGCTGAAATGGATGAAGCGGCCGACAGGGCCACGTTGTTCAAGTCGGCGGTAAAGGAAATTGCGTATAAGCATGGTATTATGGCCACCTTTATGGCTAAGATTAACGAACAATTACCCGGCTGCGGCGGACACGTACATCAAAGCCTGTGGGATAAAGAGAAGACCCAGAATGTTTTTTATGACGAGCAGGATGAACGAAAAATGAGTGCTTTGATGAAAAGCTACATTGCCGGACAATTGTATTGCCTGCCGCACATCCTGCCGATGCTGGCGCCTACTATCAACAGTTATAAAAGACTGGTAGAAGGAGCCTGGGCGCCCACGACACTCACCTGGGGTATGGACAACCGCACGGTGGCGCTGCGGGTGCTGGCCGGGGGCGCCAAGGCCTGCCGGCTGGAGAACAGGGTAGTGGGTGCCGATGTCAATCCTTACTTGGCGATGGCCGCCTGCCTGGCCAGTGGCTTATACGGTATCAAAAACAAACTGGAATTAAAACAGCCGATGACCAAAGGCAATGGCTATCTGGATTACAGCAACGGCATCCTGCCCCGCACTTTGGATGAGGCAACGCAATTCATGAAAAAGTCCCCGGTTGCCAGGGAACTATTGGGCGAGAAGTTTACGGAACATTTTACCCAAACCAGGGAATGGGAATGGCGGCAGCATTTGAAAGCCGTAACGGACTGGGAGTACAAAAGGTATTTTGAAATCATTTAAAAACCCATATAACAATAATAAACCGGGCTTTAAAAACACTGAAAAATCATGAGCTAATGACATTCGATTCCATCTACCAGTACAACTTTCCCACCACCATTCGTTTTGGCGCCGGCGCCAGTAAGGAACTGGGCGATTACCTGGTCAAAAACAACCTGTCCAGACCGTTGGTGGTGACCGATGCTACGGTGGCGCAGCTCCACTTTTTTAAAACCATCATCAGCAGGTTGAAAAACAAAAATATCGCTGTTGAAGTGTTTTCAAATATTCATAAAAACCCGGTCAAGTCAGATGTGTATAAAGGAACAGACGCGTATGATATCACGCAGCGTGATGCTGTTATCGGTATTGGTGGCGGTGCGGCCCTAGATGTGGCCAGAGCGATTGTACTGCGGGTGAACCACCGGGAAGACCTCTTTACATACGACGACCTGATTGGCGGCGATGTGTATGTAACAGGCGAGGTGCCGCATTTCATCACCATTCCTACCACCGCCGGTACGGGCAGCGAAGTGGGCCGGAGTGCCATCATTGCCGATGATGAAACGCACCAGAAAAAAATTCTTTTCTCGCCCAAGCTTCTGGCTAAAATCGTATTTGCAGATCCTGTGGTGACAATGGAACTGCCGCCTTTTATTACGGCGGCTACGGGCATGGATGCGCTCACGCACAACATGGAAGCTTACCTGGCTAAAATGCCGCACCCCCTGTGCGAAGGCATTGCCCTGCAAGGCATGGCTTTGATTGCCCAGTCTCTGGAGAAAGCGGTTCTTCAGCCAGACCTGGAATCACGCAGCAAAATGCTGATCGCTTCGCTGATGGGAGCGGTGGCTTTTCAAAAGGGATTGGGTGTGGTACACTCCCTGGCGCATCCGCTTTCTTCTTTGCTGGACACCCATCATGGATTGGCCAATGCCGTCTGCATTCCTTATGGAATGGAATTTAACATCGCAGGTTTTGAAGACAAGTTCCGTTACATAGCCCGAAGCCTGGAACTGAGAGAAGAAAGCGGGGAAGCCGTAGTAAAATACCTGTACGAGTTAAACGCCAGGATCAGCATCCCTCATCAACTGCGTGAGATTGGTGTAAAGCAGGATCACGTAGAGACCTTGGCGGATTTGGCTTTTGCAGACTTCGCCCATCCCAATAATCCCAAACCGGTTACAAGGGAAGATTTCCGGCAACTGTACCAGGAAGCTTTGTAAATAGAAAAGTAATGAGAATTGCATTGACCTATACCGGCTCTGAAGAAAAGCACAATAATTACGTGCAATGGTTAACAGGTAATGATGCCATTGAGGTGATCAAAATATCTGCTGAGGAAAACAATCTGAAAGCTGTGTCTGAAAGTGATGCATTGGTATTGAGCGGCGGCCGGGATATTCAACCTCAGTTTTATAACAGTACTCAAACAAATTACCCGAATGCGCCACAGAACTTTGATGAGGCACGGGATGCCTTTGAAATAGCCGTCTTTCAACTGGCGGAGGAAAAACACCTGCCGGTATTGGGTATTTGCAGGGGCCTGCAACTGGTCAACTGCATACAAGGCGGCACCTTGCTGCAGGACCTGGGTGAAGGGGTGAACGAAAAGCATAAAGCAGCAGGTAACGATAAACTACATCGTATACACATTCAGGAACATACCCTCCTGCAGGAAATTACGCAGGTGGAAAGTACCTGGGTCAATAGTGCGCATCACCAGGCGATTGATCAACTGGGCAAAGCGTTGCGGGTCAACTGTTGGGCAGAAGACGGCACTATTGAAGGGGTAGAGTGGGAGGAACCTTCCGGCAAACCTTTTCTGTTGTGTGTGCAGTGGCACCCGGAGCGGATGTTTCAATGGCAGTTGGAAAAGGCGCCTACCTCACAAGCGATCCGATATGGGTTTTTTAACGCCATCAAAAAATCAAAAGCAGGCAAATGAGAATCATCAATCCCGCTACTGAAGCAGTGATTACGGAAATACCGGAAGATACGTTGGAAACCGTACATCAAAAGTTACAACACCTGCAGCAGGCACAACCTTCCTGGCAGGCTACGCCTTTACCCCAAAGAGTACAGGTGCTGAAGGATTTTGCGGTGCTGCTGGAAAAAAGTAAAGAGTCATTGACTGCGGTTTTAACCTCCGAAGTGGGAAAGCCTTTGCCGCAATCACGCAATGAAATCAATGGGGCCCGCACCAGAATCAAATGGCTGACCGAACATGCAGAAAAATATTTGTCCGATGAGGTCATGCATGCAGAAGCAGGACTAGAAGAAAAAATTTCTTATGAGCCATTAGGCGTCATCTGCAATATTTCTGCCTGGAATTATCCTTACCTGGTGGGTGTCAATGTGTTTGTGCCCGCCCTGCTGGCCGGCAATGCGGTGCTGTATAAACCGTCTGAACACGCTACACTTACTGGTCTGGAAATAGAAAAACTGCTGAAAGCGGCCGGCCTACCGCAGGATGTTTTTCAAATTGCCATAGGTGCCAGAGAAGTGGGCGAACTCCTGTTGGATATGGATTTTGATGGCTACTTTTTTACCGGCTCTTACAAAACAGGACAGTTCATCTATGAAAGGATAGCGCCAAAAATGGTGCCCTGCCAGTGCGAGCTGGGCGGCAAAGATCCGTTGTATGTGGCGGATGATGTAACTGACATCAAAGCGGTAGCGGTTGCCACAGCGGATGGCGCTTTTTACAATAATGGTCAAAGTTGTTGTGCGGTAGAACGCATTTATGTGCACCAAAAAGTATATGATGATTATGTGGATGCGTTCATTAAAGAAGTAAAGTCCTGGAAGGTAGGAATTCCAACCGAAGCCGGTGTTTATATTGGTCCATTAAGCAGAAAAGATCAGGTGGCCGTTTTACAACAACAGGTAGCCGATGCCGTACAAAAAGGAGCGGAACTGGTGACGGGTGGAAGACCTATTGAAGGAAAAGGCTATTATTTTGAACCCACTGTTTTAACCAATGTGGACCACACTATGAAAGTGATGCAGGAAGAATCCTTTGGTCCCATTATAGGCATTGCCAAAGTGCAAAGTGACGAAGATGCCATCCGGTTGATGAAAGATACGGAATACGGACTAACCGCTTCTGTATACAGCAGCAATAAAGAAAGGGCGCAGGAAATATTACAGCAAATGGATGCCGGCACGGGTTACTGGAATTGCTGCGACCGGGTGAGTGCAGCCCTGCCCTGGAGTGGCAGAAAGCATTCGGGTTTTGGTACCACGCTTTCCCACGCCGGTTTGCGGTCCTTTGTAAAGCCCAAAGCCTATCATCTGCGAGGCTGATACCATCTTCGTTTCATTCTTTGAATAGGGATTTGAAAGAGGTTTTACGGTAGGCTAACCTTTTCAAAAACTTGATTGAATGATGGCCATGAATGGTCAGGAGTGATAAACCGGAAAATGATATAAAAAGAGGGATGACCGTGTTGCATTTTATCATAAAGAAAAAGTCATAAGCCCGGCTTATATGGGTTTTTGAAAGAGTTGCACAATTGTTCGGCAAGCCTGCTGCTTATTCTTTCAAAGTAAGCACCACCTTAGCATTCTTCTGTTCGTTGGAAGATATAAAAACCTGGTAACGTTTGGTGCCGGCCGTTACAATCATCAGCGAAGTGTTGGGTGGGATCGATCCCAGGTTTTCCGCCACCATGACCAACTCGTGGTGAGGCTGTGCGGCATCAACGGAAATGCGGAAGGATATGGGTTTTTGAGAAAGCCGGGCATGCGATACCAGGAGCGTATTGTTATGATAAATGCTCACCGTATCGCCGTCTATTTCTCCGTTATCATACAGGTCCAGTTTGATTTCGCCGGCTTCTGTTTCAATTTCCTTGATCAAAGGATTAGCCCTTTTGGTGAGTATGGGCGGCGGGGCGGGAAGTACCGGTGTTTTTTGCCGAACCGGCGTGGCCGGTACCGGAGTATTGGCTTTGGGCTTTTCGATGGTGACCGCCTGTGTTTGTTTTTTTACCGGGACAGGTGCATTTTTCGGAGGCACCGGTTGGGAGGCGACCGGTTGTTTTTTGGTAGCCACTGGCACTTTGGTAGCAGTAGTGATCTCAGGCTCCTTAATTACACATTCGCGAAAGGTAATGTCGTCTACGGCAAAGTCATTGCCGCAGCCGCCGGGATTATGATCTATCATAACAAGGGACAGGGGCGTGGGTGCAGCCGGTGTGGTAAAAAGCGCCCGGTACCGTGTCCAGTGCGGGTCCGTACGCCGCACCAGCTCGCCGGTGCTAAACTGCGCTACTACTTTTCCGGCAGGTGTTTGCAGCCGTACGGTAATGTTGGGCAGGAGCGGAAACGGGCACTTGTCGCTGATCCTGCATGTATTCATCAGCCATACGGCAAACTCGTACCGGGTGTTGCTTTTTAATCCATTGATGGTGGTAGCAAAAAAGGGACCGGTACTGTAAGAAGCATTTACCAGCAGCATATTTCCGTCCACATCGCCGGGTGTATGGTCTTCGGTGAGCGTAAGCCAGTCGCCGCTAAAGCAGCCGCTGGTAGCGGCGGTATAGGTGTAGTGGCCATCGGTCGGACAGGAGCTGCTGACCCGGCTGTAATCACCCACCGCTGTGGTATTGAGGTCGGGAATGGTGCCGGTGCCAAAATCAATCCTGACAGCCGGCGGCTTAAAGGTGCAGTCTGCCAACTGCGCTTTCCCTCCAAAGGCGAAAGAGAGCATCCATCCTATGAAAACTAACTTTTTCAAAAGCCCATACTCCTTCTCTATAAAGCTAATTCAAAACCGGGTTAGTAGTAGCAAAGAATGGATGAATGGTTACCGAAAATCTTTTAAAACCCCATACTCAATCATGCATGGCTTTGACTGCGCCAGCCACTACCGCGGTAGAACAGTTCAAGGCGCCATTGGGTTTAAACAATCACATAATGGGGCCGCATGGATGGTGAAATTTACGCCTGCTTTTTTTCGCACTGGTGCAGGAAGATCCCCCAGGTTAAAAAAGCAAAGGCAGAAGTGCCTTCAGGAGTCAAAAACCAGGAGCGTATGTAAACCAGGCAATTGCTGACTCATCCGTAAAGCTGGTGAAAAGTAATAAGCAAGGATGTTTCTTAGTACAAATGCTAATATTTTGAAATGTTTATAGTAACTTAATAGAAAGAAATCATCTTAAAGCGGATAAAGCTTTTTCATCCTGATCCGCCCCTTTTCTAAGCTGGTGCCGGTAATGAAAATTTTTCAGAATGTTGTTTCCTCTTCTGTTCTTGTCAGCCCTTTTATAACCCATGCCTT
Source organism: Bacteroidota bacterium (assembly GCA_023391895.1). Classification (GTDB taxonomy): domain Bacteria; phylum Bacteroidota; class Bacteroidia; order Chitinophagales; family Chitinophagaceae; genus Flavisolibacter. Next base: position 4,297 of record JAEWAC010000015.1, on the reverse strand, counting down.
ATTGAATGATCATATAGGTGTTGAGAAAAAATTACCCTATTAGTATAACCCGTTTCTCACGGAAAAGCAATGGCTTTTTCTGGTCGGCTTACCCTGTCAAAGCGCTTCATCCACATCAATAAAACATAAACTGCATGGAAAAGCATTTCCGACTGCTGATGGTAGCCTTGTTATTGCACGTAGTGGTAATAGCACAAAGGCAGTTAAACGGCATCGTAAGAGATGCCAGCACCAGCGAAGGCCTTCCTTCCGCAACCGTAAAAATCCAGGGGCGAAACATTCTGGCAACCACCAATGCAGAAGGGGCTTTCACCTTAAATGCACCGCAGGGTGCTTTTGCGCTGGAGGTATCTTTTATAGGGTATGGTACCAAAACAGTCAATGTGGGCGCCAATGATAATGATCTCATTATTGCCCTGAATGCCACGGAAGCCGAATTAACCCAGGTGGTGGTGACGGCGCTTGGCATCAGTAAAGAAGCCCGGAAACTGGGGTATGCCGTTACCAAAGTAGAGGGCGATCTGCTGAATCAGGCCCGGGAAACCAATGTGGCGCTTTCTTTAGCAGGACGGGTGCCCGGCTTAAATGTAAGTGGTGCCAATGGTGGACCGGGCTCTACCGCCCGGTTAAACATTCGGGGTGTTACCAGCTTTAGCGGCAGCTCGCAACCCCTTATTGTAATCAATGGCGTACCTATGGACAATACACAAAGAGGTCAGTCGGGTGAATGGGGCGGAGCTGATATGGGCGATGGCATCCAGAACATCAATCCCGATGATATTGAAAGCATGACGGTGCTAAAAGGTTCAACGGCTTCGGCCTTGTATGGCGCACGGGCAGCCAACGGCGTGATCCTGATTACAACCAAAAGCGGAAGGAAAGGAGCCGTTTCGGTGGAGTACAACCTGAATTATGCTATAGATGAGGCTATTGATAATACCGATAAGCAGTATGTGTATGGGCAGGGCAGCCAGGGCAAGCGGCCAACAGATGTGGCCTCGGCTACGCTGACCGGCATTTATGGCTGGGGCGAACGAATGGATGGTGCTCCTACCATACAGTTTGACGGGAAGACTTATCCTTATAGCCCCGTCGAAGACAACATCAAAGAATTTTACCGGCGCGGTCCTTCGGTTACCAATACGGTTTCGGTAGGTGGCGGCAGTGAGGGTTCCGCATTCCGGTTGTCGCTTTCTTACCTGGATAACAAATCCATTTTAAGGAACAGTGGCATTAGAAGAATAACCTCCAATCTTTCCGCGAACCAGAAAGTAACAGACAAGTTATCGGTTGGACTTACTGCCAACTATATTGAGCAGCGGGATAAAAACCGGCCCCAACTAAGCGATGCACCCCTGAATGCCAATTACGGCATTGCGTTCCTGGCACCCAATGTAGACCAGGAGGCCTTGAAGCCGGGATACAATGCCGCCGCCAATGGTGCGGAAATGCAGTATAACGATGACATTTTTAAAACCAATCCCTGGTTTGTGGTGAACCAATATCAGAATAACGTAGACCGCAAACGCCTGATTGCAGCGGTGACACCCCGGTACGATTTTACAGACTGGCTGTTTTTGCAGGGCAGACTGGGATATGATATTATCACGGATGATTATTTCCAGATTACCCCCTGGGGTACCGCTTATTCGGCAGAAAGAAGGGGCGGGTTGAGCCGTTCGTCAAAGCGGCAGATATCAGAACTGAATGCCGACTTTTTAGCGGGCGCCAGGCGAACCCTTGCCACCGACCTGGACCTGGACCTGAACGTGGGTGGCAGCATCCGCAAAAGAAAAGATGAAGAAAAAGGAACCAATGGCAACCGGTTTATCATTCCTTACTTATACACGCCTTCCAACCTGCAAACCACCAGTTTTATTTATCGTTTTGCCGAGCTGGAAACCCATTCGCTTTACTATACGGCCGACTTTACTTATAAAAATTTTTTAACACTGGGTACCACCGGCCGCAATGACTGGTTTTCTACCCTGCCGGCAGATAACAACAGCATCTTTACGCCTTCTGTCTATACCAGTTTTATTTTTTCCGAACTGCTGGATCTGCCTATCATATCATATGGAAAGCTGCGGGCTTCTTATGCAGAAACCAGTGGCGAGCCGGCTAACCCTTACACCACTTCTCAGTATTATACGCTGAGCCAACCTATCAATGGAATTCCCAGGGGTAGCTTTTCCAGCACCTTGCCCAACTTTTTTTTGAAACCTTACCGCCTGAAGGAGTTTGAAGTAGGTACCGAGTTAAAGCTTTTTGAAAACAGGCTGGGTTTGGACTTTGCGTATTTTCACAGGCATACACTCAACGAAATCATAGCGGCCCAGCAGTCGGTAGCTACCGGCTTTACCAGCAGTTTTCTTAACCTGGGTAAAACCAAAAATACAGGCGTAGAAGTGCAGCTTACCGGTTCGCCTGTACGAACTTCCGACTTTAACTGGACGGCAACCTTCAATTTTACCAAGGTCAAAAACCTGGTGGAAGAAATAGATGGAGTTTCCAAATTTATCAATACCGGTACCTACCGGCCCTTGAACGGTAATATAGCCATTGTAAAAGGTTATCCCATCTCGCAGATCATGGCCTATGATTATTTGCGCGACGCCAAAGGCGACATTGTGGTCGGGAGCAATGGTATACCGCTGCGGGGCGAGCTAAAGCCTTTTGGGTCCGGGCTGGCGGATATATTCGGCGGCTTGAACAACGACTTTTCCTACAAGGGCATCAACCTGTCGTTTTTGTTTGATTATAAATTTGGCAACAAGATATTGTCCGCTACCAACCACTACTATTATATAGATGGCTTGCACCAGGCCACCCTGGAGGGCCGGGAAACCGGTGTTGTGGCCGATGGCGTGATGGAAGACGGCAGCCGCAACACCATCAATGTACCGGCCTATACCTATTATCCGGGTTTGATCAGGAACATTTCTGCCATCAATGTGTATGATGGCAGCTTTATCAAACTGCGCCAGGTAACGCTGGGCTACCAGTTTGCCGGCAGTATGCTGGGCAACTTGCCTTTCCGGTCCATCACCTTGTCGCTGGTAGGCCGCAACCTGGCAACAATTCTGAAGCATACCGACAACATCGATCCGGAGTCGGCCTTTTCGGCTGATGTACGCTATGCCGGCACGGAAGGCGGTGCCCTGCCTGCTACCAGAACGTATGGCGTTAACCTGAATTTTGCTTTTAAAAACAAGTGACTACTGTTATGAAAAAACTACTATATGCGGGTGGGATGATCCTGCTGCTGCAAGTAAGCTGTACCAAGGATTTTGAAGAAATCAACACCGATCCTACACAAGCCACTGCCAGCAACTTTGATCCGAACTACCTGTTGTCCGATGCGCAATTCACTTTTGCCAATACCGGTTATTCGCAGCTGTTGTACCCCAGCATGATGGTTCAGGTGCTGGCCAGTACCTATAACTATTACGGCAATGGTGATAAGTATGTGAATACGGGTCAGTCTACCGATTACCAGGGCCGTATTTTCACCGATGGCTATACGGCCGGCTCCCGGCTTTTTGAAGCCATCCGGCTAGCCAGGTCAAAGGATTCGGCACAATATTCCAACCTGATTCAGATCTGCCGCATTACCTGGGTGCTCATTGCGCAGCGGATAACCGATACTTATGGCGATGTGCCTTACAGCGAAGCCCTGCGGGCCAAGGATGGTATTAAATTTCCCAAGTACGACCGGCAGCAGGACATCTACAATTCCATGCTGGCGGAACTGGAAGATGCCACCGGCAAACTGGACGCCACCAAAGCTGGTCCGGCAACGGATTTGTTTTACGGGGGTAATATTGAGAAGTGGAGGCGGTTTGGTAACTCCCTGATGGTACGGGTGGCCATGCGGCTGACCGAAGTGGATGCCGCCACTGCCCAAACCTGGACCGAGAAGGCCGCCGCTGGTGGTACGCTGCAGAATGTGGGAGAAAACGCCCTGGTAAAAGCCGATGCGGTTAACGCCACCAATGCCACTACCAATGCACTCAGAACCGCAGACGATTTTAGGGAAGTGCGCTGGAGTAAAACCTTTATTGATGCACTGAAGGCCAGAAGTGATCCACGGCTGCCGGCCATTGCCGAAGTGGCGCAGCCGGGTTTGAAAAATAATACCAACCAAACCCTGCCCGGCAATAATGATCCGGCCCTGCAAATAGGCATGCCCAATGGTTATGACCTGCTGGGTGGCGCTACTGATATCAGGCAGGCTCCCGGCTATCCTGGGGGCACCGGCACCAGTGATGACGTGGCGCCTTTGGGCAGCTACTCC
>JAEWAC010000427.1 GCA_023391895.1 Bacteroidota bacterium | reverse complement strand
ACCCGGGAGCAGGGCCTATTTCACCCGTTTTATGTAAGTGTTACCGAAATTAACCACAACAGCAAGGACAAAACTTTGGAAATAAGCTGCCGGATTTTTGCCGATGACATGGAAGATGTGCTGAAGCAGAATTACAGAACCCCGGTGGACCTGACCAATACGGGCCAGCAGGCGCAGAACGACAAACTGATCAACGACTATATTACGCGCCACCTGGCGATAACCGCCGACGGCAAGGCCACTAAAATGAACTATATAGGTTATGAAAAAGATTCCGAATCGGTTTATTGCTATTTTGAAGTAACAGACGTGACCACCGTAAAAAAGATTGACCTTAACATCAGCATCCTGCAGGACCTTACCCCCGACCAGATCAACATCATGCACGTCACAGTGAACGGCACCCGCAAAAGCTACAAACTGGATTATCCGAAGAAGCTGGCTAGTTTCAGCTTTTAAGTGTTTTCCGCTGCTATTAAAAAGCGATCCTGATTTTTTTAGGTTTGGGTGGTTAATATCTGTGAATGGTCGTTGCTCAAACTTCTTTAAAAACCCATACAGCCATCTGTTGCTTGTTCAGCCGGATGGATAGGTAAAAGTATAGCTGTAGTTTTTATCCATTTAATTTTTTTATGTTACGGCGTTTTCGGCCTTCATAGCCAGTTTTGTTGAAATACGACTTTCTTTAAAAGTTTGCATAATTCAATATTGTCTATCAATCATAAGCCGAATAAGGAATTGTGTATATTGATGATATATAAGCAATAGAATGAATCAGTATAAAAGTTTAAGTGTATGGACCTTAATGGCTAACTTTTTTATAGTGATTGCAGCTGGACATGGTATTGGAACATTAGGATTGCTAGAATTTTATTTTATCAGCAACTTGTTAGATGCTAATGATACACCTTCATTCGACTCAATTTTAGTATCTAAGTTGTTTTATTCGGCTTTTATAAACTTTTTTGGTCAGCTATCAATCTTAACAGCATTCTTTACAAAGCGAAAGCTTTCAACAGGTTTAAAATTATTAGGATTACTCTCCCTCGTATTAGCATTTTGCATACTGCTGAGCTACCTTTGGAATGAGAGGACGATTATTATAACGATTATCACAGCCATACCGTTTATCATTCTATCAATACTCCTAAGCTTCAGGAGCTTAAAGAATGAATATAAAACAACCTAAGATTAAATACTACCTCCTATTACTTAGGGTTTCAGCAATACAGATGATAGGATACATCTTGAACAGAAGAATTACTATTTTGCTAAAGCAACTTATTGAGGCGGCAGAAATAAAAATTCCTTCACTGCTGAAAGCCTCTCTATGTTGGCTATAAATTTGAAGGAGACCGTACAAATTGACAGAATATCCTAAAGGCATAAAATTTAAATACAGTTGGAGAAAATACCAACAACGCGTGCTCGACGACTTACAAGGCCATTTAACTGATGGCCATTTACACGTAATAGCACCGCCGGGTTCGGGAAAGACAGTTTTAGGACTTGAAGTTGCTATTCGACTGAACAAACCGACTTTAATTCTTGCACCAACAATCCCAATCCGTAATCAATGGAAACAGCGATTTTGTGAGTTATTTCTTCCAACTACACATACACCCGATTGGGTTTCGAGAGACATTCGCAACCCGAAATTTATGACTGTTGTAACCTATCAAGGGCTTCACGCAGCTTGCAACAACCTAAAAGTTGAAGAAGATGACACTGAAGACGAAGAAGAATCAGTAGAAAACGGTAACGGGAGAGTAATAAATTCGAACCTTGACAATATCGTATACGGCCTGAAATTACAAAATATAAGAACCATCGTGGTGGACGAAGCACATCACCTTAAAAACGAGTGGTGGCAAACGATGACAAAAGTTAAGGAAAGAATTGACCCGGTAATTATCGGTTTGACTGCAACTCCGCCTTATGATGTAACAGCAGCAGAATGGCAACGCTACATTGATTTAAACGGACCTGTTGATACAGAAATATCAGTTCCTGAACTGGTAATTGAAGGTGATTTATGTCCTCATCAAGACTATGTACATTTTACTTTGCCGACGGAAAAAGAAAACCAAAGCATTGTTGATTTTAGACAGAATATCGACAAGCTTTTTCAGGAAATTAAGAATGATGAAACAATAATTAAAGCAATCGAGAGCCATCAGATTTGGATTAACCCTTTAGAACAATTAGATTGGATTTACAATAACCTATCCTGTTACTCGGCATGTTTAATTTTTCTTCACGCCAGCGGAAAAGAAATTCCTGAAACACATCTGGAAATTATCGGGGGTAAAGAAAATGAGGTTCCGGAACTTGATTATGAATGGATTGAAACCCTTTTAGATTTTTATCTCTACAAAGAGAAAGAGCATTTTAAGCCTTATGAAGAACACCAAAAAACACTTGAAAACCGGTTAAGGCGATACGGCGCAATTGAAAGGCGACAAATTAATTTTTTATATAACAAAAGAGTTGCAGGTTTTTTGACTTCAAGCATAAGCAAACTCAATGGAATCAGAGAGATTGTTGATTTTGAATACAGTCAATTAGGTAAAGAATTACGTTTGGTTATTCTCTCGGATTGTATACGAAAAGAATTCTTTGTAAATTCTTCTGAAAATAATCTTGACCTCAATAAGGTCGGCGTCATCCCAATTTTTGAAAAATTAAGACGAGAAAATACTAACAACAAGAAGATCGGTGTGCTAACGGGTTCAATAATCATTATTCCGAAGACTGCCTATTCAGCATTTGAATTAAAAGCAGCCAATTATGGAATTACGCAAATCAGTTCAAGTCAGGTTCCATTCGATAGCAATTACATTTTAATCAACCAAACCGAGCAGCTCAAACATGATATTGTTCACATCGTTACACAGATTTTTCAACGTGGAGAAATTGAAATCCTCATTGGAACAAAATCATTGCTTGGTGAAGGTTGGGATGCACCTGCAATCAATTCATTGATACTGGCAAGTTTTGTCGGCTCATTTGTTTTATCTAATCAAATGCGGGGCAGAGCTATCAGAACACAAAAGGACAATCAAGACAAAACAGGAAACATCTGGCATTTAGCCTGTATTGACCCGACATCACTAACGGGCGGAGATGACTTTGAGTTGCTTAAGAGGTTTTCTAAAAATAGTTGGTTGATTTTCAGTAAAGGGTTCGGGAAGTGGGGCAAAGAAAAAGGGAATCAGCTTTGCAAAAGAAGAGGTGAATAAATGCGAATGGATATGCAAACTCTTTTTCTGCTATCTGATTCCCTGTGGGATGAAGTTAAGCTGGTTTTGGAGCCAAAGCAGCGCAAGCGCAAGAACAACTTGCAGGTGGTGGTGAGCGGCATTATTTACCTCCTGGAAAATGGCTGCAAATGGGAAGGGCTGCCGCCTGAGTACGGCAACTACAAGAGTGTTTGGTATTATTACCACAAGTGGATGGTGTTTGGGGTATTGGAAAAGCTGCTTTATACATTGAATCAGAAACTGCGCATGGAACAAGGAAGAGCGGCAGAACCCAGCCTGGTGATGGTGGATTCGCAGTCGGTGAAAACACCCGCATTTTCCGGAGCGGAAGTGGGCTATGATGCCGGCAAAAACGTGAAGGGAAGAAAGCGGCACCTGGCCGTGGACACCGAAGGAAATGTGATGGCAGCAGGGGTGACAGCCGCCTCCGTGCATGATAAAGTCGGAGCCATGACACTCCAGGGCGATGTGGAAGATTTGCAAAGGGTGAAGAAAGTCATCGCGGATGGCGCGTACCAGGGTATTCCGCCTTTCAGCGCACATGGCCGCATTGAGTGGGAAATCGTAGAGAAGAAAGCTACCGGTGGACGCTTCAAAGTGCTGCCCAAACGTTGGATTGTGGAGCGAACCTTTGCCTGGCTCCAAAACTTCCGCCGGCTGGCTAAAGATTATGAGAAAACCCTCCACATGGCAAAAGCCATGATCATTATGAGCGCCATTGTCATAACCCTAAGAAAACTAATGAACTAAATTTAGAATACCTCTAAGAGACGCTTCAGGAGTTTTATAGGTATTTCGTTCAAAGAAGAAGCCGGAATAGAAAACGGAATTAGCAGACTGAATTTGCCTGAAAATTTTTACAGCCAAGAAGAGATTAAGAAGAAGAATAAGGAAATGTTTTCGTTTGCAGGCGACAGAGAAAGTTTAAAGCAACGTTGGGAAGAAGCACTTGCAACAGGGGTAAATCTTGTAGAAGAAATCAAAATCCCGTTTCCTGAAAAGAGAGCGTATAGAGCTGTTAAATCTATTTATCTAAACAAAACAATCGCAAATCTTTTAGCAACATTGGGTTCAGGCTTAGTTGTCTTCGGATTGGAAAGCTTACAAGTTCTTGGCAGAACTGCAAGAACTATAAAGTCAATCCAAGACTTATTTGTCTTCCTCGCTATTCTTGGAATACTTGGAATGGCTATTTTTGGCAAGCTGACTTATAAGACACTAAGACTTTATCTCAAGTATCGTGACATCTCGAAAGACATACAACAAATTGGTGAGGCATTGCTAGATTCATTGGTTAAGGCAGGAGTAGTTCATACCGACAACTCGAAGCTGAAAGTTGAAACTTCAGTTGATAATTGGGGTTCGGTTTTTTGCCATTTAGAAGGTGGAACAACTTTTGAAAAATCAACTTTCATCAATGCACTTCAAGAAATTGTTGGCCCTATAGACAATCCACGTTATGTAATTATCAGGAAAAATAGGTTTATGCTTTTTGTGAAGCAAAAGGACTATCATTCCGTTCCTGAAGTACTTGGCAGAACCAAAAATATGGCTGAATATTTCAAGAACCAATGGGAACGACTTGTAGGTGCTTGCGACCTTATTTTTACAAGGACAATTGACGGCAGGAAATTACTTTTAAAATCAAGAGTTAAATCATTGGCCTCACAATTTAACGACAAAGTAGAACACGTAAACAAATGGAGATGAGATGAAAACCTGCGCTTAATATAGGTGGCGTTGCACAACTCAAAAAGGATTGATTAAAGCGATTATTGCTGAACAAAGGCTTTGAGCATGGCGTATGTAAAACTTAAACCTGATTTGAAACCCTATGTCTCGTTCCCACCCGTTTCCAACTGCGTTTTAGTTCCTTTATTTGAGTTGTGCGACAGGCAAATGAAGTTTAGCAGTAAGGGCAGTAGACTATGTTTTAAACCAAATGATAATAATATTGCTGTTGAACAAGGAGAAACAGCAAAATTCCAAATACCCATAATGCTTAATTCCTTCAGACGCTGTACGAATTGATGCCACAAGATTTCTATTAAAATGATTATGGTGTCAGTTAACACTCATTTGGAATGATTGAATATTATCATGTTAAATTCTTAACTGGTATCAGTAAGTACATTGGCTTTTAAGTGGATTAATATTTGTGGTGGTAGTTTCTAAACTGGTGGTGTATGGAAAAGCGGCATATGAAGTTGCGTACCAAAGACAAGCAGTATTTGGAAGGGTTGCTTTCAAAAGGATCTCTTCGGGCAAAGGTGTTTAAACGAGCGACCGCACTTTT
>JAEWAC010000353.1 GCA_023391895.1 Bacteroidota bacterium | reverse complement strand
CTATGGGCACAGCTTACCCCCCAGTTTACGGCTTCAGTTGTTTCCGGTTGTGCTCCTATTGTAGTTCAGTTTACCGATCAAACTACTGGCGGCCCTGCGCAATGGCGTTGGGAGCTGGGCAACGGCGTCACCTCCTACCTGCAGCATCCCTCCACCACATATTTTAACCCCGGTACCTATACGGTAAAACTAGTGGTGCGTTCTGCTTCCGGTGCCGATTCGGTGGTGAAAAAAGAATACATCACGGTTTATCCCAATCCCGATGTGGCTTTTAGCGTTTCGGATTCCACCGGCTGTTTTCCCCTGCCTTTGCAGTTTAAAGATAAAAGCACCACCACCAGCGGCAACATCACCAGCTGGAAGTGGGACCTGGGTGATGGTACCATTAGTACACAGCCCCATCCTGTACACACCTATACGGCTGCGGGCAATTTTACCGTGACCCTGCAGGCCACCAATAGCTTTGGCTGTACTAAAACAGTAAGCGTTCCGCAATACATCAAAATCACCGATGGCGTAAAGGCTGGTTTTACCAACAGCACCATCAGCCCCTGTCAGGCACCGCTGACTGTTGATTTTACCAATACCTCCACCGGTCCGGGTAACTTGCGCTACACCTGGGATTTTGGCGATGGCGTTCAGTCCAGTGAAGCTGATCCCAGTCATACGTATACAAAGAATGGCATTTACTCCGTTACACTGGTGGCGGTAAGTCCGCAAGGCTGCCGCGATACCATCCGGAAGGAAAAACTGGTTTCGGTAGGCACCATACAGTCTGAGTTTAGTGTATCCAATGCGCTATGTGAAGGACTGCCAGTCACTTTCACCAATACCACTATGCCGGCACCGGCGAGCAGGGTATGGTATTTTGGCGATGGTACTTCTTCTACGGAAGCCGCACCGGTAAAAACCTATCCGGCCAGCGGCGTGTATACCCTTAAACTGGTGAACACGTTCAATGGCTGTTCCGATTCGGTGATTAAAAAAGTCATCATTCAGCCCAAAATCAAACCTGCTTTTGTTGCCAGCCAAACCTCCTCCTGCCAAACGCCGTTTACTGTTAGTTTCAGCGATCAAACCACCGGCAGCCACCAGTACCAATGGGATTTTGGCGACGGCACCACGGCTACAGAACCCAACCCGGTGCATACCTATACCGCCACCGGCAACTATACCGTAACGCTGATTGCCTGGAATGAAAACGGCTGCAGCGATACACTGGTAAAAAAAGATTACATCAAAATTCAAAAACCCATCATCACTTTTAAGGGCCTTCCCCAGACCGGTTGTACACCTTTAAGTGTTAACCCTTCAACCACCATTAGTTATCATGAACCCATTATTGCTTACAGATGGGATTTTGGCGATGGTACCATTAGTAATGCCGTGCAGCCCAGTCATACCTATAGCAAAGCCGGTAACTATCATGTGATACTTACGGTAACAACGGCCAGCGGCTGTACCGAAACGGTAACGCTGAACAATGCCGTAAGAGCAGGCGATAAACCCAAAGCTGATTTTGCAGTAGTGCCGCCGGTGATCTGCGCCGGCAACGCCAATCAGTTAACCGATAAAAGTACCGGCAATGTAGACCAATGGTATTGGGATTTTGGTGATACGTATTCTTCTACCGAGCAAAATCCTGCGCATGTGTTTGATGGACTGGGAAAATTTACCGTAACCCTGGTCGCCTGGAGCAATACGTGCCCGGATACCATTACGAAGAAAGATGTAGTGCTGGTAAAGCCGCCGCTGGCTATGTTCCGCTTCACCAACAGCTGTACCGAAAAATACACCAAAAGGTTTGACGCAACGTCTTCCGCCGGCGCTACCAGCTGGCAGTGGGACTTTGGTGACGGTACTACTTCTACGGAACAAAAGCCAACCCATACGTATGCAAAGCCGGGCACCTACCGGGTAACCATCAAAACGTCGAACGGCGATTGCGTGAACTCCAGGGACAGCATTATTAAAGTCATTGATGAAAAAGCGGCTTTTGAAGTGAATGCGTCCACCATTTGTAAAGGCAACAGCATCACGTTTTCTGCACCCAACATTACCGCTTCCAACATTACCAAATGGAGCTGGAATTTCGGCGATGGCAGTACTTCCTCCAAAGCATCGGCTGTTTCTCATGTGTATAAAAAAGCGGGAAAATATACCGTCACTTTACAGATCACCGATTTGTTGGGTTGCGTAGATACCAGGCAACAGGAGATCACGGTGTACGGCATAACGCCGAATTTTATAACCGATGTGCCCGGTGCTTGTTTGGGTGCCGGTACCATCACCTTCACGGATCTGTCCAAGCCGGATGGAGTGAACGGACTGGTGAAAAGCATCTGGAACTTTGGTGATGGAAAAATCGATTCCACAAAAGCAGCAGCTTCGCCTTATGAGCATTTATATTCAAAAGCGGGCACTTACCATGTGTCCCTGAAAGTAGTAGATGAGTATGGATGCAGCGATGTCATCACCAAGCAAAGTGCGGTGGTAATCGCACAGCCCAAAGCCCTTTTTGTCTCACCGGATACCTTGTTCTGCACCGGAAAAACAATTCGTTTTACCAACCAGTCTATGGGTATTGACCTGAAATACCAGTGGAGCATGGGCGATGGCAGCACCTTTACTACCAGCAATCCTGCCCATAAGTATAGCCAAACAGGTTTGTATACCATTGGGTTAACCGTAACCGATAAATACGGTTGTAAAGACGCCATCAGCAAAACAGATTATATCAACATTAGTTTACCCAGAGCGGCTTTTTCTGTTTCTGATTCTTTTGGTACCTGTCCGCCGCTGCTGGTCAAGTTTACCCATACTTCCACCAACTATAAAAGTTTGAAATGGGATTTTGGAGACGGCAATACCTCCACCTTGCAAGCGCCGCAGCATTACTATACGGTTCCGGGTATTTATTATGCCAAATTGATTGTAACCGGCCCCGGCGGCTGTACCGATACGGCATTGCAGCGTATAGAGGTAAAAGGTCCTAAAGGCAGCTTTACCTATCAGCCACAGGTGGGTTGCAAGCCACTAACGGTAACCTTTAAAGCCACTACCTCCAACCGGGTTTCTTTTATCTGGGACTTTAGCGATGGTACCACGATCGCTACCAAAGATTCTTCATTAACCCATACCTATACCAATGCCGGTGATTATGTGCCAAAGATGATCCTCATTGATGCTACAGGTTGTAACGTGCCCATCGTGGGTAAAGACACCATCAAAGTAGTGGGCATTGAAGCCGGCTTTACGGTCGATCAGCAAAAGCTGTGTAACACCGGTACCGTGCGTTTTACCAATACAACCGTCAGTAACGACCTGATCACCAAATACGAGTGGAGCTTTGGCGATGGCCGTACCCAACTGCTTCAAAACCCCATACACCGGTATAGCAAGCCGGGCAATTATACGGCACGACTGATTGCTACTACGCAAACAGGTTGTAAAGACACTGCGCTGGTCCCCAATGCCGTTACGGTTTTTGAAGGACCTTCCATTGCACTGCTAGGAGATTCGGCCGCTTGTGTGCCTGCCCAACTTACTTTTGGTGCAAAAGTCATCAGCAGCGGCGGCAACGGCTTGCAATGGGCCTGGAACTTTGGCAACGGGCAAACCGGCACCGTGCAAAATCCATCTGCCGTCTTGTACAATAGCGATGGTACCTATCAAGTAACCTCTGTAGTAACGGATAAAAATGGTTGTAAAGACAGCATTGCCAAAACAGTCAGCATTCATCCTTTGCCGCAAACCCATGCCGGGCAGGATGCTCTTGTCTGTCGGGACAACAACATTCAGTTAAATGCTACCGGTGCTGTAAAATACAGCTGGAAGGCTTCACCGGATTTAAGCTGTACCAATTGTCCTAATCCTGTTGCGCTGCCCAAAGCAAATGCTACGTATACGGTAACCGGCTATAACCAGTTTGGTTGCAGCAAGACGGATTCTGTGCTGGTTACTGTTCGGCAGCGGTTTCAATTAAAGGCCAGCAAAGGCGATACGATTTGTGCGGGCAATACGGTGCAATTATGGGCTGCAGGTGCCGATCAATATACGTGGTATCCGTCTACTGGTTTGGATAAAACGACAATTGCCAATCCTAAAGCAAAACCTGCAACAACAACTATCTATCATGTAGTAGCAAAAGATAACGACAACTGCTTTGCCGATACCGCTACCGTGCTGGTAAAGGTAAATCCTATACCGGTGGTGGAAACAGAAGCCACTGTTACAATGGCTGCCGGTTCATCGGTGCAGTTGAAAACCAAACATTCCGAAGACGTAAAAACATGGCGCTGGACCCCCGGCAATTATTTAAGCTGTGCGGATTGTGCAGAGCCGAAAGCCATGCCGAAGCAAACCACCAAGTACACCGTGCTGGTTAAAAATGAAGGCGGCTGTACCAGTACCGATGATGTGACAGTTTCGGTTATCTGCAACAACGGCAATTTGTTTATTCCAAACACCTTTTCGCCCAATGGCGATGGCATGAACGAACGCTTCTATCCAAGGGGTACCGGCATTGCCCTCATTCGTTCCTTAAGAATCTTTAACCGCTGGGGAGAGCTGGTGTATGAAAGAAGAAACTTCCAGGCCAACGATGCCGGTGCCGGCTGGGATGGTACGTACAAAGGGCAGAAGCTATCGCCTGATGTGTATGTATATTCCTGCGAAGTCGTATGTACCAATAATGAAGTGCTGCCGTACAGCGGTGATATAACCTTGTTAAGATAACATCCAAAACATCCAATACTTTAAAAAACCTATCATCCAATCCTTGCTTATGAAAAATCAAATTGCCAAACGTCTGCTGCTGGCGGCCCTGCTGTGGTGCAGTGTTGCAGGTGCACAGGATATCCATTTTTCGCAGTTTACAGAAACGCCGCTTTACCGCAACCCGGCCCTGGCCGGTATTGTAGAGGGCGATGTGCGGGTACAGTCCGTTTTTCGTACCCAGTGGAACAGCATTGCCAATGCCTATAAAACAGCCTCGCTGAACGCGGAGTATAAGATGCCCATTGGCCAGGCTGATGATTTTATTACTGCAGGCATGCAATTGTTTTACGACAAAGCCGGCACCAGTCAGCTGACCGCTACACAGGTATTACCTGCCCTAAATTTTCATAAATCTATCAGCCGTGAGCGCAATATGTACTTATCCCTGGGTTTTATGGGTGGCCTGGTGCAGCGTCGTTTTGATCGTTCCAAAATCACCACCAACAGCCAGTACGAGGGTAGTGGTGATGGAGAACGGATTGCGCAACCGCAGTTTTCTTATTTTGATGGCAGTGTGGGCATGAGCCTGAATGCCAGTTTTGGTGCCGAAGGAGAAAATGATTTTTATATAGGCGGCGCTTACCATCATTTCAACAAGCCAAAAAACTCTTTTTTTCAAAACAGCCCAATTACCCTGGCGCCTAAATATGTTTTTTCCGGCGGTGTCCGGTTCGGGGTTTCGGACTATTCTTACATGACGATAGAGGCCGATTATTCCCGCCAGGGTAGCTTTCAGGAAATGATCGGCGGCATGTTGTATGGTCTTAAGATCGGCACGGATCCGCAGGCGCCGGATTATACGCTGCAGGGCGGTGCTTTTTTGCGCTGGAACGACGCTGTGATACCTATGGTGAAACTGAATTACAACCCGTTTGCGGTGGCCCTGAGTTATGATGTCACTATTTCCCAGCTAAAGACCAGCAGTTTGGGCCGGGGTGGCTTTGAATTGTCGTTGGCTTATATAGGATTTTTGGACTGGGATAATTCGAGTTTAAATGCAGTGCACTGTCCCCGGTTTTAGTATCATGAAATGCAGCATGTCTTAAATCAAATTATCTATAAGGGAAATTTACTTTGTTTTCATAAAAGTATTAGAGAACCCGGTACAAGGATGGGATGACCATTGCCTGGTGTACAATAGTCATTTTACTTACGGTCCGAAAGTACGCTATACAGTGTGTGAAGCTGCTGTTACATAATTCAGGGCAATATTTAAAATACCCATACTGCCATCCGGTATAGGCAACAGGATAGCGCTATTGGAAAAACTCTCATTTCGTATTTCTATAAACATCCATGCCTTCAACTTTTTGCAGCATCACCCGTTTTTGCTCCTGAGCAGACTGAAAAATAGCTTCCATGATTCGGTGATCCTGCAGGCCTTCTTCACCTGGCGTATAAGGTGGTTTGTCCTGCAAAATGCACTGGGCGAAATGATCCATCTCTAATGCGAAATGGTTTTCATCTTCCAGTTGCGGTACGTCAGGTTGGCTGCTTTGGAGCTGCAGTCCTTCATAAGCAAAGGCATTTTCCAGTCCCACCCATCCGTCTTCTGCCAGGCAGCGGTACCGTCTTTCCTGCTGCAGGGCAAAACTGCTCACCCCATTGACCAGCACGCCATTAGGGAATCCCATCTGGAACAACACGGCTTCTTCTACTTCCTTAAACCGCGGATCATTGGGCGTACTGTACATACTGGCATTGACCCATTCCGGCTCTGTTCCCAGTAAAAAGCGGGCCGTATTAAGGCAGTAAATACCAATGTCAAACAAGGGGCCGCCACCCATATCTTTTTTCAAACGCCATACATTAGGATCCGTCAATTTTAGCACATTCACCATTTCTATCAGCCGCACCTTGCCCTGCTTTTCTTCCCGAACCCATTGCTGCAGCAGGCTGTTTTTGGGTTCGTATTGTATGCGGTAGGCGATCATTAATTTTTTGTTTGCTTCCTTACAGGCATCAATCATGCGTTGAGCCGAAGCTGCGGAAGTGCTCATGGGTTTTTCGCACAATACATGCTTACTCGCTTGAGCCGCCCGTGTCGTGAACGCCTCATGCATATTATTGGGCAAAACGATATAAGCTACATCTACATCAAGGTTGTTGCGGATGTCGTCAAAGTTCTGGTAGTTGTAAATATGGCTGGAGGCTATACCATATTGTTGTGCCACTTTAGCGGCTTTGGCAGCATCGCCACTCACCAGCGCTACGGGGAGGCAATAGCGGCAATGGGCAAAGGCCGGCAGCAACTCATCCAGTGTCAGCTTGCCCAAACCCACCAGGGCAAAACCAATCTTTTTATCGCTGCCGGGCGGATTGCCTTTTGGGTGACCGGGCGTGGCATCAGAAGCAGTAGAAACACCAATAGGACTACGCTGCACCAGAGTAGTGCCAAAGCGGGCAACAGCGGCATGTATAAAAGACCTTCGTTTGGAAAGGCTTGTTACAGACGGCTCATTTTGTAAACTGGCGAAGTCTTTTAGCGGCTGACCTGGATCTTTTTGCTGCATATGTTGGTTTTAAATAACTGCTAAAAAACTATTCCATTCTCTGCCTTGCAAAATGTAACCTAATATCCAGGGAAAAGTCGGACACTTTCAAAAGCTTATAAGCGTTAAAAAACTACCGGAACAGATTTTACTAAACTACCATGTGCATAAAAGTTTACTTTCTTTACACTTAAGCTCCTGGGCACCGTAGCCACAGCGGTAGGTCTCTGGAGCGTGGGTAGTGCCGTGCCTTCTTCCTGCACGGTATAATAGGCATTGAGGTGGTTGCCGGCAATTTCAGCCCGGGTCAATTGGATGGTCGTTTTTTTCTCTGTTGGCTTCAGTATGATTGCCAGAACCGTTTGCCCGGAGAAGCCCGGCGGATTTTCACGCTCGCCTTCTGTTGTTGAAGCGCTAAAAAGGTTGCTGAATGTATCGTTGTTGGCAATGACCATAAAATGATCGCCTGGCGGCAGTGAAGCCGATTCTTTAACGGTGTAATGGGGGCGGTTCACCAGGCCCACGGCCGAAGGAGTGGGGGTTTGGGTGGTACTGCAGGATAATAGTGCCAGAACTGCAAAAGCAAGTATCTGTAAACTTTTCATGTATTTGTAAGTTGAGGAAATGTCAAATGAAAAAAAGTATAAGCGCATCAATAGCTTCATGTATATGGACTTTTGAAAAAGTTGATCGCAGCACGGGTTTCAGACTACCGGTTATAAAGGTAATCCGGCTGCTTTTTAGATGAAAAGGAAGGGAGCCTGGAAAAGCCCCCTTTGATAGAATCCGTCCACAAATAAACTAGTTTTTCTCCAGCAGCTTTTTCTTCTGGCCTTCATATTCTTCTTTGG
>JAEWAC010000235.1 GCA_023391895.1 Bacteroidota bacterium | reverse complement strand
AAAGAAGAGCGTAGAACTTTATTGATGGTGGAGTTTAAAGATTACGTACTCTTTTGCACGCATTTTTCACTGACAGCGGCGGATCGCCTGGCATCAGTGAAACTAATTAATGAGCAAAGTAAAAGATTCCAAAAAAAGATCTACCTGGCGGGCGATCTGAATGCCACGCCGGAGTCGGAACCGATTACGGCTTTAAAGCAGGACTGGCAGTTGCTCAGTGGTGAAGCCTTTACCATCAACGCCGCTAATCCTACCAAATGCATTGATTACATATTTGCTTCAAAACCCCATACCTACAAGGTCATCAAAAAAGAAGTAATCAACGAGCCGGTGGCCTCCGACCACCTGCCGCTTTATGTAGATGTAAAATAAGTTTTACTTCAAATCAAAAACAGCATTCATGTTAACTAAAAATAATCACCTGCAACGCCGCCAGTTTATCGGCAAGTTGACCAAAGCCGGCTTGCTGGGCACCATAGCGGCTACTCCCGTGGGAAGCCTGGCCCGCTCCGTAGAAGCTTATACCGCCCGCCCGGCCGAAGGCCATGTATTTCTTTCGCCGCCTTACCTGCAGGCGCCGGCCCCCGATGGCATGACCATTATGTGGATCACCAATAAATTGTGCTATAGCTGGGTAGAATTTGGAGAAGGCGACCAACTGAACCAAAAAGCACACGAGGTAAACAGTGGACTGGTCAATGCCTATAACCGCATCAACGAGGTAAGGCTGCATGGACTAAAGCCCGGCACTCAATACAGTTACCGGGTAGTATCCAAAGAAATAACGGACTTCAAACCATACGACCTGAAATATGGTGAAACCATCACCAGCCCTGTCCTGCATTTTACCACACCTGATCCCAAAGCCAAAAAAGTAAGCTGGCTGGTGATGAACGACATCCACGACCGGCCGCATTCTATTCCGCACCTGATGCAGCTGAACGGAACCGATCCGTACGATTTTGTTTTTTTCAATGGCGACATGTTCGACTACCAGACCGACGAACAACAGCTCATTGATCATATGCTGCAGCCGTGTACCGATACGTTTGCCGGCTCAACCCCTTTTCTTTTTGTCAGGGGCAACCACGAAACCCGGGGCAAGTTTGCACGCCAGCTGGAACATTATTTTGCCAACCCGGACAACCGTTACTACTTCTCGTTTCAACGCGGTCCGGTACATTTCATCGCGTTGGACACCGGAGAAGACAAAGCAGACAGTGCGCCTGTATACGGTGGCATTGTAGACTTTGACGCTTACCGGCGGGAGCAGGCCGCCTGGCTGGCCCGCGAAATGCAGACGCCGGCTTTTAAAAAAGCAGCTTTCCGGGTGGTGATGATGCACATTCCGCATTACTATTCCGGCGACTGGCACGGCACCATGCACTGCCGGGAGTTGTTTGCACCGCTTTTTGAAAAAGCCAAAATTGATTTACTCCTGTCCGGCCATACGCATAAGTACGGTGTGCATGCCCCCAAGCCCGGCGAACACAGCTATCCCATTATTATTGGCGGTGGTCCCAAAGAAGGCAACCGTACGCTGATAAAAGTAAAGGCGGATGAAAAAACCCTGGCGGTACAAATGCTGCGTGACGATGGCCAGGAAGTGGGTTCGTATACCCTCAACAGCAAATAATAACTTTTTCAAAAACCCATATAGAAACCAACGGCCTATGGGTTTTTGAAAAACTATAAAACCTGTTTTCCTCCGCTCATTAGCAGGCAGGAAAACAGGTTTTCTTTTTGAGGAACCGGCAAGTAACAAAAACGGTGCAATAAAACGGCAGCAGCCTACTCGCCTTTCCGGGCCCGTAACTGTTTCAGCACCTTATTCAGTTTCTTTGGATTACCCATATACGGCGCCAGGTTAAAAAGTTTCACCGTGCGAAACTCAATGGGATGGCTTTCCGACTGAAGGGCAATATAACCTTCCCCAATCAACGCGCCATCTTTTAACCCCATTTTTTGCACCCAGGGGTCGCGGCCATCGTACTGGGGTTTGGTAAAAGAAAAAACAGTGTCTTTATTGATGATGTGATGAACAATAGAATCGCCGAGCACCAGGGCCTCCACCCGTACCCACTGCTCGCCATGATAGGTTTGTGATTTGGAGTTGATACAATGAGGTGTAAAAACTTTTTCATTCAATACTACGTTGGTACCGGGTGTACACAGGTTGCCGGTTGTGCGGGGATCGGTGCCATTGCCGCCCAGGAACTGCATTTCCAGCGAGATGGGAAAATCCTGCTCCACGGCTATGCTCTCCGGCGACTGGCAGTGCAGCATGGCCCCGCTGTTGCGGATCGCCCAGCCTTCACCACCCGGGGCCTGGCTGCCGGTAAAGCGGTACTCCACCACCAGCAGGTAAGCCGAAAACCGCTGGTTGTAATAAATATGACCGTACTGCTTTTTAAAATCCTCATATTGATCGTAACGTACTTTCATCAGGCCGTCTTCTACCCGAAAGGTATTGCCCCAGTTGTCGTTCAAAGGGTGGTCTTTGATCTTGATGGTCCAGTTGGTGAGATCTTTACCGTTGAACAGTGTCATCCATTTACCTTTCTTTTGGGCTGTACCGGATAAAAATGCCAGCAGCATGGCCATCGTTATGAGTTGTTTCATATGCAGATTGATAGTATAAAAAAGTCTTTCGTCCCATCAGCCTAATGTAGCAAGGGAAAAGAGGGAACAAATTATTGAATATTGTTTGAAATAACAGCATATCAATTTGTTTTTACACAAGCCGTAGCCAGCAACTAATCTTCAAGGCGGTGTATGGATTTTTAAAGAAGTAGTAAAAAGCCGTTATGCCCTTTAGCGCAGGAACTTTATTTGTCAATTACCTTAGCAAGCTCATTACGCTTATACCGGAAATTAAAGCCATGAAATTAAACAGCTATATCACCCATTTTCCGCTGCGCCTGTTATTGCTGGTCATTTTATTTGTACTGTCGCTTTCCCTGTTTGGTGTGATCATCCACGAAGTGCTGTGGGAACAAGAGCAGGCGTTTGACGAAGCGGTTTTTAGTTTTTTAAAATCCCATACCAATGAGCAGGTGATCAGCCTTATGTCAGCCGTAACTTTTTTTGGCTCCAGCCGGTTTTTATTTTCGGCTTACGTGATTTTGGTGGTCTGGTATCTGATTCGAAAAAGAGAAGTATCGGCGCTGGATATTGCCACCATTGGCCTGGCGGGTTATGGCGTATTATACGGGCTCAAAATGGTGTTTCAACGTACCCGCCCCCTGAACCCGCTGGTGGATCCCTTGCACAATTTCAGTTTTCCCAGCGGCCATGCCAGCTCCGGTTTTATCTTTTGCGGACTGCTCATTTACCTGATCTGGAAAGAATCTATTGCCAACTGGCTCAAATACGGCTTAAGCGTTGTGCTGCTCCTATTTTCTTTTTTAATCGGCATCAGTCGCGTGTACCTGCGGTTGCATTATGCCAGCGATGTGCTGGCCGGCTTTTGCCTGGGCTTTGCCTGGTTGACCCTTTCCATTATGGTACTGGAACACTTCAAGAAAAAAACACCGCCCACCACCCTGAAAGAAGAAAAACCGGTGGAACAGTAACATCAGCGGCAAAAGCAAATACTTTTCCCAACCTCATTCATCGTATCTAAAATGTTAGACCTGCCCCGAGGTAAGTACGGTTACTTCTTTCTGGTACAAGGCTGCTTCGGCCTCTCTTCTTTTCACCAGCCCGAGCAAGGTACGGCCGCCGGCTTTTACCCACTTGCGCAGTTCTGCCGGCACCCGGTCGTAATGGCCGCGGTTCAGCTCTTTGAGCAAAGTAGAACGCTGCAAAGCTCCTGCCCCCACGTTGTATACAAAACTCACCAGGGCGTCAAACTGGTTTTGGTTTAAGGGCACCTGTACCAGCCGGTTGATGGCGTCGGCAAACTGCTCCACCTTTTTCAACAGCAGTTGTGTAGCCCGCGGCTCGGATATACCTTGCCGGAACTCGGCCGGCTCGCTGCCGTTGCACATCCCTCTGTGCACCAGCGTGCCATATCCAATGGTGCAATGGCCTACCGGGTCATTGTACAATTGGGAACGAAAGCCTTCGAACTGCTTGATCAGGTTCAGGCCATTTTCGGAAATCCCCATGTGGAATTTAGGGAAGACGGCTGGCTGAAGCTTTTGGTGTATAGCTTTTAGGCG
>JAEWAC010000226.1 GCA_023391895.1 Bacteroidota bacterium | reverse complement strand
ATGTAACGGTGCAGGGTATACACAGCCGCCTGCTTTCCCGGTTTCGGCAGGGCCAGTATGTGGTGATGGGCCGTTATGCCCGGGTGCAGCAAAAGCAAAGAGGCTATCATCCTTCGCTTCCCAATGGTTATGCCGGCAGTCCCGACCGCCTGTTGTTTCGTTACAAATACCAGTACGCCAACTTATTGCAATATGGTCTGGTGGCCGACAAGGACGCCGGTGAGCCCCTGTTCCGCCGGAGTCAAGGTTTTGACTTTTACTCCTTTCACTTTTTTGCCCGGCAGCTGGGCGTGGTTAAATCGCTGGCAGTAGGCGATTTCGCCGTCAATATGGGTCAGGGCTTGATCCAGTGGCAGTCGCTGGCATTTAAAAAAGCGTGGAGGCCATTTCTGTTGTGCGGTAGTCGCCGGTGTTGATGCCGTAAAGTTCGGCCGGTAAATTTTATTTTAACCGGGGCGCCGGTACCATCCTGCAAAAAAAGCAGTGGGAAGGAACGGTTTTTGGCTCTTTGCGAAACCTCAGTGCCAATGCAGAAGTGGATACTTTATCCGGCTCCACTAATTTTACCAGCTTCAACAACTCGGGCCTGCACCGTACACCCAACGAACGGGCCGATAAAAACAGCATTCAGCAAACTTCTTTTGGCGGCAATCTTACCTTTAAAACGACTTCCTTTAGAATGGGGCTTAATGCGGTGCAGTATCATTTTTCCAGCCCACTGCAAAAAAAGGAGGAGCCGCGAAACCTGTATGCTATCAGTGGCCGGCGGTGGTTCAATGCCAGTGCCGATTACACCTTTACGTATAAAAACGTTTTCTTTTTTGGTGAGGCGGCCCTGGACAAAAACAACAACACGGCCGTGATCAGCGGGCTGCTGGCCAGCCTGGACCCTAAAGTGGATGTCTCTTTATTGTACCGGAATATCAATGAAAAGTACCAGTCCCTATGTGGTAATGCTTTTACCGAAAATGTTTTACCCGGCCATGAAAGCGGCTGGTATGCCGGCCTGGTGATTCGGCCTGCGATGGCCTGGCGCCTTTCTGCTTATGCCGACTTCTTCAAATTCCCATGGTTGAAATACCGGGTAGATGCACCCAGCCAGGGACAGGATTATGCCGTACAACTGACCTGCCAGCCCCGTCGGCAATGGGAAATATATGGCCGCTACGGCAGCGAAACCAAAGCAATCAACGCGGCCCACCATAATGGGGAAATGAATGTTGTTATACCTAAATCAAGGGAAAACGTACGGGTTCATTTTTCCTGTCAGGTAAACCCGGTAACGGTTGTAAGAGGAAGGGTAGAGGCCGTGTGGTACGACAAAAAAGGCAAGGCTCCGGAACAGGGATTTCTCACCTTTATAGAAGGGAGCTACAAGCCTTTTACCACACTTTCGCTCAAACTGCGGCTACAGTATTTTGAAACTGATGGGTATGACAGCCGTATCTACGCTTATGAAACCGATGTGCTGTACAGTTACAGCATACCGGCTTTTTCCGATGCCGGGTACCGGTATTATTTCAACGCCACTTATGAGGTATCTAAAAAATGGTCGGTATGGATGCGGTGGGCAACAACGAAATACACCAACAAAGAAACGACCTTTACCGGTTTGGCCGAAACGGCCGGAAGCCAGCGATCGGAAATAAAGATGCAAATGCGCTACACCTTTTGAGGAATATGTCTTTTGTAGGCATTGATTTATTTTTTTGAGTAATACAAATGTTAAAAAAGCTTTAATTTGGCGCAGCTTTTCACAGCAGTTGCTTGTCTCACAAGCAATATACCTACCCGCGAAAACCCTCCAGTCAACGCTCTCTGCTCATGAATGTAAATGATCCTTACTCATTGGTAACGGTCCTGCCCTTTGTAAAACGGTTAAATTCTGTATTGAACCCTTTTATTAATTAAAATTCAGACGAACACATGAGAAAAATTGCATCACTGATCCCAGTGCTGATGCTGGTATGCGCATTGGCATTTGGACAAACCCGTACTGTTACAGGTACGGTCAAGGATGACAAAGGCGACCCGGTTCCCTTTGCCACCATTACTGAGGTAGGAACTGCCAACGCGGCCCAGGCCGATGCCAATGGCAACTTCACCATCAGCGTTCAGCAAAACGGCCGGTTAACAGTAACCGCTACCGGCTTTCAGGCCCTGACTTTAGCTCCCACAGGTAACACGCTGGCTTTTACGCTTCAAAGAGGTGAAAACCAACTGCAGGAAGTGGTTGTAACCGCCCTTGGCATCAGAAGAAGCAAAAACACCCTGCCCTACGCTGCCCAAACCGTTAGCGGCGAATCGGTGAGCCAGTCTCGTACCAACAACCTGGTAAGCGCCCTGTCGGGTAAGGTTTCCGGTGTGGAAATCCGGACCGGAAACGCCATGGGTGCCTCCAGCAACGTAGTGATCCGGGGTACCAAATCGTTAACTCAAACCAACCAGGCCTTGTTTGTTGTAGATGGAGTGCCGGTAGATAACTCCAACACCAGCAGTACGAACACGGCTACCGGCCGGGGTGGTTACGATTACGGTAACGCGGCTGCCGACATCAATCCCGATGATGTAGAATCTGTTACGGTGTTGAAAGGTGCTGCTGCCACTGCGCTCTATGGCTCCCGTGCTGCCAACGGTGTGGTTATGATTACTACCAAGAAAGGTAGGAGAGGCCTGGGTATCACTGTTAACTCCGGTGTAACTGTAGGCAAAATTGATAAAAGTACTTATGCCAAGTACCAGAATGAATATGGTGCCGGCTATGCCACCTCTGGTTATGGCGCACCCAATCCGAATGGAGGTTTCTTTTACTTTGACGTAAACGGCGATGGAGTGGATGACCTGGTGGTGCCCACTACTGAAGATGCTTCTTACGGCCAGAAGTTTGACCCTAACCTGATGGTGTACCATTGGGATGCTTTTGACAAAACCTCACCCAACTACCAAAAGGCCCGCCCCTGGGTAGCGGCCCAGCACCATCCGGTTGATTTCTTTGAAACCGCTATTTCTACCAACAACAGTGTGATTGTAGATGGCGGCGACGAAAGAGCCACCTTTAAGCTGGGGTATACCCGCAACGAGGAAAAAGGCATATTGCCCAACAGCCGCTTGCTGAAAGACCTGGTGAACTTTGGTGCAACTTATAAAATCACCGATAAGCTTACTGCTTCTTCCAGCATCAACTTTTCCGGCGTGAATGGTAAAGGCCGCTACGGTACTGGTTACGATGACTGGAACGTCAACCAAAGCTTCCGGCAATGGAACCAGGCCAACATGGATATCAAAGAACAAAAAGAAGCTTACTTCAGAAGCAAACAAAATGTAACCTGGAACTGGGCTGATCCTTCTAAAGCAAGTGGTTTATACCCCATTTATACCGATAACCCTTACTGGACCCGGTATGAAAATTACCAAAGCGACAGCCGCTACCGGTATTTTGGTAATGTGTCGCTGACCTATAACCCAACCGAATGGCTGAACATTTTGGGCCGTGTGTCTTTGGATTCTTACGATGAGCTGCAGGAAGAAAGAAGTGCGGTGGGCAGCCACGATCCGGCCGCTTACAACCGCTACAACAGAACCTTCCGAGAGATCAACTATGACCTGATGGCCAACTTCAATAAGAACCTGTCAGAAGACTTTAACCTGCGGGCTTTATTGGGTACCAACATCCGGAGAACAAGAGTGAATTCAATTTTTGCAGCCACCAATGGTGGTCTGGTGGTTCCGGGTTTGTATGCTTTGTCCAACTCGCTGAACCCCATCAATGCTCCTACAGAAAGAGCCGATCAAATTGCTGTTGATGGCTACTTTGGTGGTCTTACTTTGACTTACCAGGAGTTTTTGACATTGGATGCCACATACAGAAGGGACTGGGCTTCTACCTTGCCGGAAGATCATAACAATTATGGTTATCCTTCTGTTTCTACTTCCTTCCTGTTTTCTAAGTTCCTGCCTCAATTTACCTGGTTGTCAAGCGGTAAATTAAGAGCTAACTATGCTCAGGTAGGTAATAATGCTCCATTCGGTTCGCTCAATGACATTTATACCAAACCAACGCCTTTTGGCAACGCCATTTTGTTTTCTTTACCGCTTACCAAGAACAATCCGGAGTTGAAGCCGGAGAGAACTACCAGTAAAGAAATTGGTTTGGAAATGGCTTTCCTGCAAAACCGCTTGGGTTTTGACCTGACTTATTATTCTACCAGAAGCTACGACCAGATCATGCCGGTAGCTGTATCTACTGCTACAGGTTACAGCAACAAGTTTGTAAATGCCGGTACCATCCTGAACAAAGGTTTTGAACTGTCGGCCTATGCTACTCCGGTAAGAACCAGGGATTTTTCGTGGGATGTAAACGTAAACTGGACCCGCAACCGCAACAGGGTTGAAGAACTGTATGAAGAATCTAAAAACCTGCAGATAGCCTCTTTCCAGGGTGGTGTATCTGTAAATGCTACATTGGACCAGCCTTATGGAACCATCCAGGGCAGAACATGGGTTTTTGATGCTAATGGACAAAAAGTGGTAGGTGCCAATGGGCGTTACCTCATGACTACTACCACCAACAATGTAATTGGAAACGTGAACCCTGACTGGGTAGGCGGTATTTACAATACTTTCAAATACAAAAATCTTTCACTGGGCTTTTTGGTAGATGTTCGTAAGGGCGGTGACGTTTTCTCGCTTGACCTGTATTATGGCATGGCTACTGGTCTTTATCCTGAAACAGTGGGCCTGAACGACCTGGGTAATCCTTCCAGAAACCCGGTATCCCAGGGGGGTGGTGTGATAATGCCCGGTGTAACAGAAGATGGTAAAATAAACACGATACGAGTGGAAAACGATTATGGTACCTATGGGTATGCCTATAACCCACAGGCTGCTTTTGTGTACGATGCCAGCTTTGTAAAGCTGAGAGAAGCCAACATTACCTACTCTTTACCACAGAGCGTTGTGTCCAAACTGGCTCCATTTAAAGGCATTGATATACAGCTGATTGGCAGAAACCTGTGGATCATTCACAAAAACCTGCCTTACTCAGATCCGGAAGAAAACCTGACGGCTGGTAATGCACAAGGTTATCAAAGTGGTGCTTATCCAACCACAAGAACAATTGGTGCTAACATTAAACTGAGATTCTAAAAGACTAACGAATGAAAAAATATCTTATCATATCAACGGTATCCTTGCTCACCCTTGGGGCGTGTACAAAGGATATATCACGGTTCAACGAGGAAAAGAAAGCATATGCCAATGCGCCGGCAGCCACCTTGTTTTCCCAAGGTGTAAGGCAGCTTTCTGATGCACTGGCCAGCCCTAACGTTAATGTAAACGTACTGAGGCTGACCGCGCAGCATTGGGCTACCACCACCTATCAGGATGAGCCCAACTATGACTTTACCACCCGCAATATTCCGCAAACCTTCTGGACCCGTTTGTACAGGGATGTGTTGGCCAACCTGCGGGAGGCTAAGCGGTTGATTCCTGCCAATACAACTACTTCGGAAGAAGTGCAGAAAAACCAAACCGCCATTGCCGATATTATGGAGGTGTATACTTTTTCTGTTTTGGTAAATACCTTTGGCGACGTGCCTTATACGGAAGCGTTGGATGCCAACAACCTGTTTCCTAAATATGACGACGCTAAAACCATCTACGAGGATTTGTTGAAAAGGCTGGATGCAGACATTGCGGCTTTGAATCCTGCTGCGGCCAGCTTTAGCGCCACTGCCGATATTGTATACGGTGGAAATGTAGCCAAGTGGATCAAGTTTGCCAATTCATTGAAGCTGAAGTTGGCCATGACCATTGCGGATGTAGATGCCGCTAAGGCAAAAACCGCTGTAGAGCAGGCCAGTCCCAATGCCTTTACATCGGCCGCTGATAATGCAGAAATCAAGTATTTCGCTACTACACCCAATACCAATCCTATATGGTCGGATTTGATTCAAAGCAAGCGCCAGGATTTTGTGGCGGCTGAAGCGCTGATCAACCGGTTGAATACGTTGACGGATCCCCGCCTGGCCATTTACTTCAAGCCCAATGATAACGGGGCCTATGTAGGCGGAAGGGTAGGTGCCAACAATACCTACACCTTGTTTGCCAAACCGGGTACCAAGCTGGAGCTGCCCGACCTGCCTGCCTTGCTATTAAGCTATGACGAAATTGAATTTTATCGTGCAGAAGCCGTAGAGCGGGGTTTTAACGTAGGCGGTACAGCTGCCGAGCATTACAACAATGCCATCAGGGCTTCTATCCTGTACTGGGGTGGCACCGAAGGGCAGGTCAATACTTACCTGGCACAGCCCGCTGTGGCGTATGCTACGGCTGCCGGAGACTGGAAGCAAAAGATCGGCACCCAAAAGTGGATTGCTTTGTATAATCGTACCGTGGATGCCTGGACCGAGATGAGAAGGCTGGATCAACCGAAGCTGGACCCGCCGGCAGCGGCCAAGTCTGGCTTTCCCAACCGTTTAACTTATCCTACCAACGAGCAGACGCTGAATGGAACCAGCTACACCGGGGCTGCCTCTAAAATTGGTGGCGATAAGGTGGAATCCAAAATCTTCTGGGACGTACAATAATGATATTTTATACTAAATTGTTTTCAGCTTTATGAGATTCTATCGTGAATTGTCAATGGTGAATACCAAATCATAATACTGATAATAGTTTCGTTTTATATCGCTTTACAAAAAACTGCCGGCAACACCGGCAGTTTTTTTATATATGTGCTTTGGTTATGGGTATTGTCCAAATTGTTCTTTAGCCTGGCTGCCATCTGTAAAAGTTATATGGCCTTTTGAAAGGCTTTCTGTCGGTCAACAATAAACAATCAACTGCCAACGGTCCACTTCCGATATAGGTTTTTAAAAGAGTGGCGGATGCCTGGAAAAGGTAGCCGCCTGGCCGTTTTGGTTATTTTTTCGAACTGTTGCGTTGCTAAAAGAAGTGGCTGAAGGACGGTAGAGATAACAAGTTTTTCCAAACCCCATACTATGATCAGTCGTGTAGTGTGGTGGAGCACCTGTAAATTCAATCAGAAAAGCAAATGCTGGCGCCTATAGATAATGTTAAAAAACACCAAAAGTGTTAAAAGCTTTTTTAAAACGGTTTAACTTTCGGCTGCATTTAATAATTCTTTTGACCATAAAGCTTTTTAAAAAGGCTATTTCCTAAGAAATTTATTGAACTTGAAGAGACTTGTGATTCCCATGCGAAAGAACTGTTTTAGAGGCGAAGTGTCCGACCCTACTGCGATCAATAAGTTGCACTACTTATTACCTTCTTTAGCTGCCGCATCCAGGCAGCGAACAGCAGCACTCAGCACCACCTACTTAGGCCAGTCGATTTAAGAATCCAGATTGTATGCCATGATTCAAACAGCCCGGAAAGGCTGTTAATGCCTGCTTATACTACCTGCTCATGAGAAAAGTTTGTTAGTATAATTTGTATTCTTTAAAATCAAAACACGTTCAGATGAAGAAAAACGCGTCGTTGCTTACGATGCTGGTGCTGTCTTGCGCACTGGCATTTGGGCAGGCCCGCACCGTTACGGGTACGGTACGGGATGACAAAGGAGATCCGATTCCTTATGCAACCATTACGGAGGTAGGAACTCAAAATGTAACACAGGCGGATGCCAATGGTCAGTTCACCATTAGTGTAAAAGAAGGTTCCCGCCTGAACATTACCTCTACCGGCTTTGCGGCCCAAACGATCAATGCATCGGGTAATGTATCCAGTATTATTTTAAACCGTGCAGGCGAGCAGCTGACCGAAGTGGTGGTAACTACTGCACAAGGTGTGAAAAGAGAAAAAAGGAGCCTGGGTTATGCCGCTCCAACGGTGAGCAATGCTGACCTGACCAAAGGTCAAAGCTCCAGTGCCTTAAATGCCCTAACGGGTAAAGTGGCCGGTGTAAACATTACCGGTACGGCCGGCGCACCTGGGAGTTCTTCGCGAATTGTAATCCGCGGTGGTTCTTCCATTACCGGTAACAACCAACCCCTGATGGTGGTGGATGGTGTTCCCATCGATAACTCTGGTATCCTGGGTGGTTCCAGCACGTTGTCCAGTGTGGACTTTGGTAACCGGGGTAATGATATCGACCCCAACGACATTGAAAGCATCACCGTGTTAAAAGGACCGGGTGCTACCGCTTTGTATGGTTCCCGTGCTTCTAACGGTGCGTTGATCATTACCACTAAATCGGGTAAGGGTAATCAAAACAAAAAGAACGAAGTCACCTTCAGCACGGGTGTTACCATGTCCAACATCCTGAAGCTGCCTGATTTCCAAAATCAATACGGCCAGGGTTACGACAATGAAGTAATTGATCGTAAAGAAAACTGGAGCTGGGGTCCAAAGTTTGACGGAGTGGTACGCCCCTGGGGACAGGAGATCAACGGCAAGGCACAGGAACGTGCTTACAGCGCCGTAAAAAACAACGTTCGTGATTTCTTTGAAACCGGTACCACTTTCAACAACAACCTGTCTTTTTCGGGTGGTAGCGAAAAGTCAACCTACTTCCTGTCATTGAATGCTTTGAACTCAGATGGTATCATGCCCACCAACCGCGACAAATACAACCGGTATAGTTTGCGTTTTAACGGTACTACCCAGTTGAACAACAAGATCAGTTCCAGCATTTCTTTCAACTACAGCAAGGTGAACAGTGACCTGGTAGGAGGCGGACAAGGCGCGGGATCTGTTTATAACAGTGTGCTGCAAACGCCGCGCAATATTCCTCTGACTGAATTGAAAGATTTGAGCAACCCTTACAACAGCATGGGTGGCATTTTTGATGAGCAGGGTAATGAACTGTATGGCTACTATGGCGCTTATACCCTCAACCCTTATTTCCAGCTGCAAAACTATCATAACAAAAATGATGTAGACCGGATACTGGGGAACTTTACGGTAACCTATAATCCACTGGAATGGTTAAGCATTACCAACCGGTTAGGTGCTGATATTTATGCGGACCGCCGTAAGGAAACCGATCCTAAATTCAACTTCCTGCCTGCGGACCTTACCAGCGGTACTTACTCTGTAGCTGCCAATACCAGGACTTCTGCGGGTAGGTATTATGAAGCCAATTATAATGTGAGCGATATCACCAATGATCTGATGGCGACTGCTAAGAAGAATATTACAGACGACATCAGCGCTACCTTGTTGGTAGGTCATAACGTACGGGTACGTACCCTGAACCAGCTGGAAGCACAAACCAATGCTGCCGGTGGCTTGGTTATTCCGGGCTATTACAACCTGGCTAACAGCAATGGACCTTTGGTGAATACCAACTTTTTCTCTCAGCGCAAACTGGTAGGTGTGTATGCCGATCTGAACCTGTCTTACCGCAACTTCCTGTTCCTGGGTGCTACCGCACGGAATGACTGGTCTTCCACTTTGCCAAAAGGTGGCAATTCCTTCTTCTATCCAAGCGTGAACGGTTCTTTTGTGTTTAGTGAGCTGCTGAAAGGTTCTGCCGTAAGCAACTGGTTGAGTTATGGTAAGTTGCGCTCCAGCTGGGCACAGGTAGGTAACGATGCCGATCCTTATCTGCTGGCAACTTATTTTGGCAAAACTACCATCAATGGTGGTTTTGGATCAACTGTGTTTCCTTTTGGTACTGTGCCGGGTTATACTTATGGCAACCAGATTGGTAACCCCAACCTGAGGCCTGAGATGACTACTGCTTTTGAAGTAGGAACTGAGTTGGCCTTTTTAAAGAGCCGTGTATCTGTTGATGTATCTTATTACGAAAACAAATCCAGGGATCAGATTATTCCCGTTCCTGTACCCAATACCACCGGTTTTTCAACGCGTATTGTAAACGCCGGATTGGTGCACAACAAGGGTGTGGAACTGGGCCTGCGTGCCACACCGGTTAGAACCAACTATGGCTTGACCTGGGAAGTGTTTGGTACGTACACCAGAAACCGGAATAAAGTTTCAGGACTGGATGTAGACCAGCTCGTAATTGGCGGCTTTAGCGGAATGAGTGTTGTTGCTGCAAACGGTAGGCCTTATGGTAACTTTTATGCACGCGACAACCAGCGTGATGAGCAGGGCCGCGTAATTGTGGACTCCAAAACAGGTCTTCCCTTGTTGACACCCACAGCTGTTTATTTGGGTACATACAATCCCGACTACCAGGCTTCTTTGGGTACCAACCTGGCTTACAAAGGCTGGAGCTTAGGCTTGTTGTTTGATACCAGACAAGGTGGTAAGTTTTTCTCCCGTACAAAAGACATTATGGCTTTTGTAGGTACTTCTGCTGAAACCGCTCAGGGTGACAGAGATGGATACATCTTCCCGAACTCTGTGGTTGCCGATGCTACTGGTAAACTGGTTGAAAACACTTCTGTTAAGTTCTTCCCGCAGGATTACTATCCCAACATAGTTGATGGACAAAACGTAATTGATGCCTCTTACATCAAACTGCGCGAAGCCAACCTGACCTACAGCCTGCCCAAAAGCCTGCTGACCAACACGCCTTTTGGAAGCGCTTCTGTAAGCCTGTTTGGTAATAATTTATGGATTAAAACTGCAAAAGAAAACAAGTATGCTGACCCGGAGATCAACTCTGCCGGTGCTGGTAATACACAAGGTTTTGACTTTACCGCTCAACCTTCTGTCCGTAATTATGGCGTTAATCTTAAAGTTACTTTTTAATTATTACGACAATGAAATTGAATTATAGAAATAAAATAGTAGCTGCATTAGCGGGTATTTCTATGCTGGCGGCTACCGGTTGTCAAAAGTTTTTGGATGCCAACGAAAATCCGAATGCGCCCAAAGAAGCAACCGATAATTTATTGCTGCCCTCCAGCCAGGCTGCTATTGGTATGGTGGTAGGTAATAACCTGCAGGTTTTTGGCGGTATTTATTCCCAGTACTGGACGCAAAACCCAAGCAGTTCCCAGTACAAAACTATCGACCAGTACCAGACCAATGCTTCTGCTTCGGACAGGATGTGGGGGATCATGTACAATGATGCCCTGCAGGATATCAAAGTGCTGGAGCAATCAAAATATCCGGCTTATGTGGCTATTGCGTTGATCCAAAAGGCATACCTGTTCCAGGTGATTACAGATGCGTTTGGCGATGTCCCTTTGAAAGATGCCCTTCAGGGACTTGATAACCTGGCTCCAAATTATGACAGCCAAAAAGAAGTGTATGACAGCATTTTTGCCTGGACAAAAAGAGGCCTGGCAATTGCCAATACCGTAAGCGCTAACTACCCAGGTGCAGATGACCTGGTTTTTGGTGGCGGATCAACAGGTTTGAACAACTGGAAGCGTTTTGCCAATACCTTGTTGTTGAGGGCCTATCTGCGTCTGTCTGAAGTGGATCCTGCAAAAGCCCAGACCGGTATTCAGGATTTGTATGCCAGCAAACCGGAGTTTTTAACCACTGATGCCAAGATCACTTATCAGAACGTGGGTGGTAATCAGAATCCGCTGTATGCAGAAGGTGTAGGCCTGGGCCGTACCCAGAACCTGGTGGCCAGTTCCACTGCGGTTGATGCCTTTGTTAAAAACAATGATCCCCGTTTGACAGTGTTTTATACCGCCAACACCAGCGGTAATGTGGTAGGTGTGCCCCAGGGTAGCTTTGCTACACAGCCTGCTACACCGCCAACATTTCCTGCTCCTGTAACCGGCGGCCGTTTTGCTTCTGCTACCGGCGCAATTGCAGCATTGGCTCCTGTTAAACTGATTTCTGCAGCAGAATCTTACTTTTTGCAGGCCGAAGCGGCTGCCAGGGGTTGGGCTTCCGGTAATGTAGACCAGCTTTTCAAAGCAGGTATCAAAGCCAGCTTTGAGGCATATACTGTAGCGGGTTTTGAGGAGTATGTTGCAAACGCTCCTGATGCCCAACTACCAGCACAGTTGGAAGGTCAGATTAAGGCTATCATTACACAGAAGTACTATGCTATGAATGGCAACCAGGGCTTTGAAGCCTGGACAGAATGGAGAAGAACAGGATATCCTGACTTCCTGGTACCATCAAAGGCATCTACATTGGGTTCGAATGAAATGCCAGCCCGCATCTTATATCCTGAAACAGAGATCACCCGGAACCAAAACTTCCCCGGTGTGAAACTGATTACCGATAGAGTGTGGTGGGATATTAAATAGCCCGGAACTTAATAAACATCCAAAGCCCCGTCATTAGTTATGACGGGGCTTTTTAATATAAGGAAAAGTTCAATGTATTAATGCAAGGAGGCTGATTAGGAGGGCCTGTGAATTTCCATGGTATAGAGGAATGATATGCTGTTTTAAAAGAATATATAATCCTTCTCTGCTAAACTTCCTGGAAGTAGGCCAATGGTTTAACGGTAATATACAGTATAAGTTTGACAACGATGGTACCATCAGTGTTTCTGCTCTAAGTGGCAGTGCATTGATCGTTACTGTTTTGGATAGCCGTTACAAGATCACAAATAAAAGCTTTTATGTAAAATGGTCTATCTCTGCCGAATCCAGAACATTTGAAGAAACATGGACAAGCCAGTAATCTTTTAACTAAAGATACTTTGCTCATTAAAATGGCTACCCGACCTTGGTCTCGGCAGCCATTTTATTTATTTTAAACTAAGGAAATTGACGTCATTAATATAAGAGAAGATAAAAGCTATTCTTTATTTTTACCTAAACATCTTTAT
The DNA here is from genome assembly GCA_023391895.1 of Bacteroidota bacterium. Taxonomy (GTDB): domain Bacteria; phylum Bacteroidota; class Bacteroidia; order Chitinophagales; family Chitinophagaceae; genus Flavisolibacter. The sequence goes on along the minus strand of JAEWAC010000226.1, from coordinate 1,195 downwards.
GCAGGATCAGCAACAACCGCAAAACCAGATCAATATAGAAATTACAGAAGAAGTGGCAGAAGGTACCTATGCCAACCTGGCTATTATTACCCACTCTCACGCCGAATTTGTGATTGACTTTGTAAACGTGATGCCGGGTACGCCTAAAAGCAAGGTAAAGTCGCGTATTATTTTTACGCCGCAACATGCCAAGCGTTTTATGAAGGCGCTGATCGAAAACGTACAACGCTACGAAGCCGCTAATGGTGCCATCAAAGATTTAGAAGAAGTGCAGATCCCGCTCAACTTTGGCGGTCCGGCAGCACAGGCGTAGAAAAGTTTTTAGTGTAAAGTTTTTAGTCTTTAGTTGGGTTTGCAGAAGGTTCGCTATGTATTACGGTCCTTGAATTTGAGGCCGCGAATATCGCTTTTGTTTAAATAAGCAATGAGTGCCATTAGCATCTTACTGATTTCATCCAATAATTCAATAAGCTTATCAAACTTAACAGTTGAAAGGTAGTTGCGATCCAGTGCCCGGTACAATTGAGATTTTACTTCCAGTGCAGAACCACTGGCTATGGTTAGAAAATTAATAAACTCATTGGAACTTTGTCTGCCAAAACCTTCAGCAATATTATCCATGATAGAACCTGAGGACCGATTGATTTGGTCCTTTAAAGCATAGTTTTTTGCAAACTTATCGGTATGCATCACAAAAAATATCTGCTGGTAAAGCTCCCTGGATTTTTTCCAAACTTTTAGCTCCTCAAATGAATGAATGGTTGCCATAACCAAAAACTATAGACTAGAAATTATAAACTATAATATTCCCTCATCCGCAAAGGAGTAATAGCCGTCATCGCTTACAATCAGGTGGTCCAGGACTTTAATGTCAAAGTACCGGGCGGCTTCTTTTATTTTCAGGGTCAGCTCTTCGTCGGCGCGGCTGGGCTTTAAGCTGCCGGAAGGGTGGTTGTGGCAAAGGATCAGGCTGACCGCATCTTCTTCCAGGGCCTTTTTTAAAATAATGCGGGGATCGGCAACCGTGCCCGTCATGCCGCCTTCACTAATGATTTCAAAGTGGTTGATCTTATTGGCCCGGTTTAAAAACAGCACGGCAAATACCTCCCGCCTATAGTCTTTTAAAAGCGTTTGCAGGTAAGTGGCCACATCGGCGCTGCTGGTAATAACCGACTTTTCGCGAGAGGCCAAGGCC
>JAEWAC010000026.1 GCA_023391895.1 Bacteroidota bacterium | reverse complement strand
GTCGCTGATTGGGTCGAGCGATGTTTTTTCAAACAGATTGAGGTTGTCCTGGATCACATCGTTGCAAAAGGCATGGAAGGTGTAGATGTTGACGCGGTAAGCATCGGGACCAATAAACTGCACCAGGCGGCGGCGCATGGCCACCACACCGGCATCGGTATAGGTAAGGCACAAAATATTGCCGGGCTCTACCTGTGCATCGCTTAGCAGTATTTTACCAATGCGGGCACTCAGGATCTGGGTTTTGCCCGTGCCAGGGCCGGCAATCACCATCACCGGGCCTTCTACCTGGTCTACGGCCCTGCGTTGACCTTCGTTTAACCGTTCGTATTCCTTGCTGAATTGTTGGAGGACTTTATCTCGTTGCAGCGCCATGCGGCAAAGATAGAAGGCGATTGCTATATTTTTTAGTAATGTGGAAAACAGGGATTTATACACAAAGGCAGATAGCTTGTTCTGAAACAGCGGTGGTACCGCACAAGGGTGCTACCGGAAAAGCCCTGGCGATTTTTTTGGGGTGGGTTGATGGCCACTTGCCTGTGTATTGAAGAAAGAAGGGGCACGCAGATGAAAAGAAGTGTCCAGATCAAGGCTCTTTTAGCACCTGAAAGTGATGGCGGCCCTGTTTGAACACCTGTGCAATTATTTACGGAAGTGTTTGTTCTCAATCAAGGCATCCCTCAAAATAAAACATTCAACAAATATGTAGTGTGGCCTGTAAAATGCTACCTTGCTATAAGTAAAAAGTATTATACGAATGCACGGGGTTCATGAGAAATAGGTGGGCTGTTTTTTTACAGGTCAGGCCGTTTCATAATCAGAATTAGCTACAGCTATGGATTACCAACGGGCATACAGGCGTTTAAGAAACCTGATCGACTCCTCGCTTGATATGTTTTGTGCCATTGATAAAGAGGGCAGGTTTATTGAAGTAAGTAAAGCTTCCTTGCAGGTTTTGGGATATCTGCCTAAAGAATTGATTGGCAAAAAAGCGGTGGATTCTATTCTTGAAGAAGACCAGCCTAAAACTGCGCAGGTCGCAGCTGCCATCGAAAGCGGAATTGCAATAACCAATTTTGAAAACCGGTATTATCATAAAAATGGTTCTATTGTACCGCTTGAGTGGTCTGCCAAATGGGATATAAAGGAAGAAATCCTTTATTGCATAGCCAGAAAGGTTACAGAAAGAAAAGAGGCGGAAGCAAGGCTTGAACAAAGTGAAAAACGGTTTCGTGCTCTGGTGCAGCATAGCTATGAAATGATAGCTATTATCGATAAAGATGGCAATTATCAATATAAAAGCAATTCGGTCTACCACATTTTAGGGTATACGTCAGGGGAGTTGATCGGGAAGAATGCATTGGAACTCGTTCACCCTGAAGATTTGCCAAAAGTGGCGCAAGTTCTTGCCAGGTTGTATACGGAAGCTTTTATAAATGATGTAGCACCCTTCCGCTACAAAACCAGCCATGGTGGATGGGTGTGGCTGGAAATTACCGGTACCAACCACATGAATGATCCTTCAGTAAACGGTGTGGTGATCAATGCCCGGGATGTAACAGAGAAAATAAAGCTTCAAAAAAAGCTGGCAAAGGAAGAGGCAACACGCCAGCGGCAAATTACAGATGCGGCGATACAGGCCCAGGAAAGGGAACGCTCACAACTGGGTACGGAATTGCATGATAATGTAAACCAGGTACTCACCACCATTAAGCTGTATTTAGAAATGTATCTTTCCTATATGGTTGATGACCGGAACATCCTGCACAAAGCGGCAGGATATGTTCAAAATTGCATCAATGAAATCCGCAGCATCTCCAGGAGACTCTCCGCTCCAACATTAGGAAAGATCACGCTGAAGGAATCGCTGACGGAACTGGTCGATTCGTTCAATGTCACCAATAAGATCAACATAGAACTGGCCGTTGCAGACTTTCCTGTTACCCGGGAACTGCACCTTGCGTTTTATAGAATCGTTCAGGAACAGCTGACCAATATCATCAAACATGCAGAGGCAAAAAATGTCTCGATCATGATCGTGGAGAGCTACAAGGTGGTGCGGTTAGTGATTAAAGATGATGGAAAGGGCTTCAACCCGGAAACACAGAAAACAGGCGTTGGCTTAAAGAGCATTGCTTCCAGGGTGGAGAGCTTAAATGGCCAGCTGTTTATCCGGTCATCAAAAGGCAAAGGCACCGTGCTGAAAGTGATCCTGAGACTCACCGGTAAGAACTCAGCTCAATAGCCCTGCATAGGTATTCCATTTTCTTTCGCCCCAGCTTCGATTTTCTTTTTTATGTATTGCTTCTGCGGAAGCAGTGAAAAGGTCATCGGCCAGATGGGAAATCAGCAGTGATCACCTGATCCGTATGAAACAAAAGGTAAGTGCAGCTGCCACGGTTCAGGAACGTGCCGACATGACAGGGACAGCGGTACTGACAACTGATCTGTTGCTGATCATGACAGAAGTATTGCTGGTTAAAATGATCTGCATTTTTAAATATCCTGTTTTCAATACAACAGTGATTTACAAAGAACAACAAATAACTGAAGCGTAAAGTGCGGGCATTTGTTTGTGCCAATACGGCTGAATGCCTCTGCTGTAGCAGGGAAAGGGCTATCTCTGCAGCAGTTGGGGCATTTTATTTGTGGCTTTTTTGCTAAACCTTTTTTATGGATAAAATAACTGATCTCCGCGATATGTTGGTGTATGATCTACGCGAACTGTATGCCGCAGAAGGCCAGATGATGGATGCGATGCCTGATATGATTGAAAATGCAGATAGTGCTAGCCTGAAAGAAACATTGCGGGAGCACCTGCGCATAACAGGCAATCACAGAGCACGCCTGGAAGAAATACGCCGGATACTGGGGGAGAATGATATAGACGACCGAAAAAGAGGGGCCCTGGCTGATCTGTTTGGGGGCACCTACAAAAGCAGGGGCATGGAGGGTCTCCTGGATGAAGCACAAAAGAAAATGTCCGAAGACATGGAGGCCAACGTTATGGATGCCGCTATCATTGGTTGTGCTCAGAAAGTGGAGCATTACGAGATCTGTGGTTATGGTACGGCACGTACTTATGCCCTGCAACTGGGCTATACCGCTGTTGCAGATTTATTGCAGGAAACCCTGGACGAGGAACACGAAGCTGATGACCGGTTAACGGCACTGGCAGTAGCTGGCCTGAATCAGAAAGCAGAAGTGGGTTCCAATACCCGCAGGTCAGATAGATAAAACTTTGTTGATGCAACCCTGCTTGCCGTTCATTGCAGACTAATGATTTTAAACTGCCATCCCGAATGCTGTGGCGTGTGTAAGCTGGTTGTACACATCGTTTTTGTTTTAGATGAAAAAAAGCAGGCGGTTGGAGGGGTTAGAAAAGGGCAGCAGCCATGTTCAGCTTGGGCTGGAAAGGGATGGGTATGGATAGCATGGAACTTTGGTGAATGCACTTTTCAGCAGAACGTGCAATACCCGGAACCTCCCTTGATGCTGACCGAGGAAATGACGCTCAGTTAAAGGTTTGCATGGGTTTTCAAAACAGGTGAGGACGTAGTTTGTCACCTGTTTTATTTTGTGCTTGCCCCGATGCAATTGTGTTTGAAGCCGGCTGCACTGTTGTAGGAAAATGGTTGTATTGATTTTTTCTTTCAACATTTTTTTTGATAGCAGGCTGGCAATCCGTTGAAGCTGATTTGAAATGGTCTTTTGAATCCTACTACCGTATTGCTGAAACATCTTTAAAATCGTTTCTCAAATACAACCTGTTTATGGCACGTTTTTCCAGGCGTTACTGCATTCCTCAACTTTAAAAACGGGTATGATATGGCAGAAAATAATAAAGGCAAGCAGCGCAGCGACAGCGGCGCCGGGGGACGTAAAAGCGCCTGGGGTGGCAGAGGAGACGTTCAATAAACGGGTGATTACCCATAACGGTAGCTGGCCATGGAATGGTTTTGGCCAGCACATAAACAGCAGACCCAAACAATTAGCCAGAAGTCGTTTCAATACCGAAACGACTTTTATTTTTAAAATGCAGATCTCTTTTGAGTATAAGCCGGAACAGGAGCAACGGCTTCCGTATGGTAACGCATCCTTCTTGCGGAATCTTCCTGGTAAAAACGCCTAATACACGGGCAGTGGCTGAAATTTAACAGCCCCTGCATCATTCCTTGACAATAGTTTAAGAGTTGGGTTAAACTTCTGTTTCAATTCTTTTCCAGCTGATATCGTTATTTTCTTTTGTTCATTTTTGCAGTGCATTAC
>JAEWAC010000141.1 GCA_023391895.1 Bacteroidota bacterium | reverse complement strand
CCAGTGTTGTTTCTGCAGGACGGCCAAAACGTGTTTGACGAGGCTACAGCTTTTGCCGGCGAGTGGAGTGTGGATAAAACTTTGGACAGAATGGCGGCTAGCGGCAAAGCCTGTATCGTGGTAGGCATTGACAATGCGGGTGAAAAAAGAATCAATGAATACATGCCGTACGACACAGAGCAGTTGGGTAAAGGCGAAGGCGATCTGTATATCGATTTTATTGTAAAAACATTAAAACCCTATATCGAAAAAAACTTCCGGGTACATCCGTCTGCCCACCATTGCTTTATCGGCGGCAGCTCGGCCGGCGGGCTCATTGCTTTTTATGCCCTGCTGAAGTACCCACATACTTTTGGCGGGGCCGGTATTTTTTCGCCTTCTTTCTGGCTGGTGCCGCAGCTAAAGGACCAGTTGCCAGACAGGGCAAGGCATGTTTGGGGCAAAATTTACTTTTATGCCGGTGGGCAGGAAAGTGAAACCATGGTGGCGGACATGATGGCGGTGTACGAAGTAATGCAGCAGCACTCCAAAGCCACCCTGACCGCTGTGGTGCGTCCCGAAGGTAAGCATACAGAAAGCGCCTGGCAGCAGGAGTTCCCATACTTTTTTCAGTGGCTGATGGAGGAACAGGAAGGCAAAAGGCAAAAGGAAAAATGAAAAAGCCTTATGAAGTTGTCTGAACCATGATTTGGGGAGATTAAGAGATTAGGAGGAAAATAGGGAAATGGTTTCAATAGCCATATGGGGTTTTGAAGAAGTTGTATCCCGGATGAAAGGATTTGAGTTGGATTTCACGGATGGATCAAATGCAGATGGGTTTTTGAAAGAGTTGATAAATATTAAAGCTTAGCTCATAATTGTTTAAAAGTCCATGTGTCAATTCTAAAGCTGAAAAAGTACCTGCTGTCTGGCCTCCCTTTCCGCCGGTGAGGGATCAAAGGGAGGGGCCCGGCCGTCAACTGTCAACCGTCATCTGTCAACTTCTAACTCCTAATGAATCTCATACGTTTGTCCTTCAAGGGCCAGGTCGGTATTGGGAAACACGGACCGAGCTTCTAACAGAAACGCATCCAGCGTGCTGTACTTGGAGCTGAAATGGCCAATCAGCAGTTTGTTCACCATGGCTTTGCGGGCCAGGGTAGCGGCTTCCTTTGTGGTGCAGTGAAAACGTTCGGCGGCCTTATCGCGCATGTTGTCCAGGTAAGTCGCCTCGTGATAAATCATGTCAAAGCCATAGATGTGTTCGATCAGGGATTCGTCGTACCGGGTGTCGGCGCAGAACGCATATTTTTTGCCCCGTTGCGGAGAGGTGGTCACGTCTTCGTTTTTAATCACTTCGCCGCGGGACGTCATATAATCCAGGCCTTGCTGCAGGCTGCTGTAAAACGATTGCGGTATATTGAACTTTCTTACTTTTTCAATCAGCAGTTTGCGCTTGCCTTCTTTTTCTTCAAAAGAAAAACCAAAGCACAAGATGCGGTGGTTGGTGCGAAAGCACTTGATCCGGATCTTTTCATTGTCTACCAGCGTGGCATTTTCCTTAAGGGCATGAAAGTGCAGCGGGTAGGGCAAGTTGGTTTCGGCTACTTTTAACTGCAGTTCAATAACCTGCTGCAAAGGCTCCGGGCCATAAACGTGCAGCTCCTGCCGGTGCGACAGCAAGCCAAACGTATTGATAAGACCCACTAAACCATAATAATGATCGCCGTGCAGGTGCGATATAAAAACATGCGAGATCTTACCCCGGCGTATTTTGTACTTGATCATTTGTATCTGGGTTCCCTCACCGCAATCTACCAGATAGCTGGTGCCATCCTGTGTTACCACCTGGCTGGTAGGGTGGCGGTTAAAAGCCGGAACCGCCGAGTTGTTGCCTAATATCGTCACTGATAACATGCGTTAAAATTAAGGCATAGGGGCTATTCAACTGCCAATGCCTGCAACGTTTGGCGGATGCGGCCCAGGTAGCTTTTGCCAAACAAGAGCAGGTGTATCAGCAGCGGGTAAAGGTTGCAGGCGTCCCACTGCGCTTGGTAATGAGGAGGTAAAGGGTAATGATAATGATAGGCTTCGTAAAAGGTTTTGTCAAAGCCGCCGAACAGTGTGGTCATGCCCAGGTCCACTGCGCGGTGGCCATAATAAACGGCCGGGTCTATCAGCACCGGTTGCGACGCTGCATTGCACATAAAGTTGCCGCTCCACAGGTCGCCGTGTACCAGTGCCGGTTTTTCTTTTTCGGGGAAAAATAGCGGCAATCGGTGATACAGTTGTTCAAAAGTGCGAAGATCGTGGGCGGTTAATAATGCTTTGTCGGTACATTGCTTTGCCAGGGGTTGCAGCCGCTGCTGAACAAAAAAGTTTATCCAGTCTTCTTGCCAGGTGTTTTGTTGCGGCATGCTGCCCATATAATTGTCTTCGTGCAGGCCAAAGCAGGGGTGCGTGGTTTGGTGCAGGGTGGCCAGCTGTTCGCCAAAGCGTTTCCAAAAAGCAGGGGTGGGGGTGCCGCTTTCTATCCACTCCAGCAGCAGTACCTGGTAATCACCGGCTATAGCATATAATACCACTTGAGGAACCGGCAGGGTTTGGGCCAGCAGCTGCAAGCCTGCTTTTTCTTTTAAAAACAAGTGCGGGTAAGCGGCAGCCTTGTTGATCTTGCAAAAAAAGGTGTGGGTAGGGGAAAGGGTTAGCCGGAAGGTTTGATTAATGCTGCCGCCACCCACCGGCTGCAGCTGCAGTGTCTTAACCGGTTGGTTGAAATGAAGGGACAGCAACCCTTTCAAATCCTCATATAAGCTACGTGGAATCATGAATAGGGTTGAATGGTTGAGTTGTTAATTGATTAGGTGCAGTCATTCCTTTTAAAGTCCATAGTTGCTTCTTCCCGGTGGAGAGGGGCATGTAAAATGAAAAAGGTAAAATGAAAAAAGAGAGCATGGGGTATCTTACCCTTCATCTCTCACCTGAAGAAGAGGGATCAAGGCCAATGGAAGTTGGTTGAACTTCTATAGTGACATATGGACTTTTGGAACAATTTACAGCTTTAGTTAAATCATCAACACTTGCAAAAACCCATATCTCTTGTGCAGGGGATGCCGGAACAAGTTCGGCATGACAGGCCAGAGGTAATATTGATGAGAATCATCCTGATTAAAGAAGACGTAAAGACATAAACTCTTTTAAAAGTCCATACCGCTTATCATCTGCGAAATCCATTTAAAATCCATGTCCTCTGTGATACTTCTTTCAAAACCCCATACTTCAAAGAAAACAGGCACCTTTCTACCTTATCCCTAAATCTCCCCAAATCATGGTTCAGACAACTTATGAACATGTGAACTTGAGAACTTTAAACCTTAAACCTAAGACCTTAAACTTCTTCCTCCCCGTCCAGCAGCTCCCGTTCTATTTCCTCCATTTGTACGATGTCCCAGGCTTCACTTTCGGTAGGGGTTACGTTCATGAGTTCCAGCAGTTCTTTTTCGTCCAGAAAGGCTTCCAGTTCCGGCGTCAGCTGGCACACTACGAAGGAGGCACCGCTTTCGTAAAACAGCTGCTGGGTTTTAACTAAACATTCAGCACCAGCCTGGTCCATGCTTTTTACATCTTCCAATTTAAGTACTATATTGCGTATTGGGTTTTCAAGATATTGTTGCAGCTTCTTACAC
>JAEWAC010000079.1 GCA_023391895.1 Bacteroidota bacterium | reverse complement strand
GATGGTGGAAGGCATGGCGGAGTATCTGTCCATTGGCGCCTTGGATGCGCATACCGCCCTTTGGCTACGAAGTGCCGTAGCTAACAATAAACTGCCCACTTTAAAAGATTTGACCAACAAGCCTTATGAGTATTTTCCGTACCGGTGGGGACAAGCGTTCTGGGCCTATGTTACGGGTATTCATGGCGATAGTATTATTAAAAAATTGTTTTTTGAAACCGGCCGTGTAGGATACGCCAGGGCTTTGAAAAGTGTTTTGGGGATAGATGAAAAAACCTTTACTGAAAAATGGCAGCAAAGCCTGCGGGCCACCTACACACCCTACATGGCCCAAACCAAAGCACCGGCAGGAGTGCGGTTGGTGGATGAACGCAATGCCGGTGAAATGAACATTGTGCCTTCCATTAGTCCTGATGGCCGGCGGTTGGCTTTCTGGACCGAAAAAAACCTTTTTTCGATTGACCTGTATGTGGTGGACGCAGAAACGGGCGCCCATAAAAAACGCATTACCACCCATTCTTTAAATACCCATATTGATGAATACAGCTCTTTTGAATCGTCCGTGGCCTGGTCGCCCGATAGCCGGCAACTGGCTTTTGTTGTTTTTGCCAAAGGCAAAAACCGTCTGCTGATTACCCGGGCTGACAATGGCAAGATCATCCGGCAAATAGAAGTGCCCGGGGTGCCGGCTTTGAGCAATCCTGCCTGGTCGCCGGATGGCCATTCCATTGTGGTGACTGGCCTGGTAGACGGGCAGAGCGATTTGTATCTATATCATTTAAAAACCGGGCAGGTACAACAGCTCACCAACGACCGTTATGCCGACCTGCAGCCTTCTTTTTCACCGGATGGTAAATGGATTGCATTTGCCACCGACCGGCTTAGTATGGATACCAATAACCTGCAGCACCAATATGCCCACAACATTGCCTTGTACCAGGTGGAAACCGGCGCTGTTACCCATCTCCCTTTTTTTAAAGGCGCCAATAACCTGAATCCAGTTTTTGCAGCCGATAATCATGTAATTTATTTTTTATCGGACCGGGATGGCTTTCGCAACTTGTATGCTTACCATACCGATACCCAACAATTGCTCCAGTTAACCCAGTTGTTTACCGGTATTACCGGCATTACCCCGTTTGCGCCGGCCATCAGTGCCGCCCGTAGCACCGAGCGGTTGGTTTATACCTACTACGATAAAGATGCGTATGCCCTGTACACGGCACGTCCTGCAGATTTTAAACCCATGATGGTTGATGCGGCCGCGGTAAACCGGCAGGCCGCCGCCTTGCCGCCGTTCAACCGCTCGGGGCCTGATGTGGTACAACATAACCTGATTGAGACGCCTTTTCCGGCAATCGACACCAGCCTGGTGAAGGAAGTGCCATACCGGTCTAAGTTTGAACTGGATTACATCGGCAATACCGGTGTGGGCGTTGCCGCAGGCACTGGTTTTGGTACCGGGCTGACAGGGGGTGTCAATGGCATTTTCAGTGATATACTGGGTAACAATCAACTGTTTGGTGCACTGGTCCTGAGTGGAGGAATATATGATTTAGGTGCCCAGTTTGCCTACCTGAATCAAAAACGCCGCATCAACTGGGGCGGCTCGTTTTCCCATATACCTTATTTGTCCGGCACAGAACATGTAAGCCTGGACACCCTTTCATTCCGCGACAATGATTCCATGCCGGTGGTGGATAACGCCTTTGACTTGTTGCGCACATACGAAGACCAGGTTTCTTTTTTTGCCTCGCTTCCTTTTTCGCAAATCCGGCGGCTGGAGGGAGGGGCGGCTCTTGCCCGGTACTATTACCGGATGGATCGTTACTCCACCTACTATGGTTATACCGATCCCAACGATCCTCACAGTTACTATTATGTTAGCGAAGACAAGTCCCGCCAATCAACACCAGAAGGGTACAGCCTGGCACAGGCTTATGTGGCTTATGTAGGCGATAATGCCTATTTTGGCGCTGCCTCGCCGCTTACAGGCCACCGCTTTCGTTTGGAGGCCGGCCGGATTATGGGTGCTGCTAACTTAACCACCCTGACCGCTGATTACCGGCGCTATTTCCGGTTGGCGCCTGTTACCGTGGCTATCCGTAACCTGTACATGGGGCGGTTGGGAAAAGATGCCGCTACCGGCATCTTGCCACCGTTGCAGATAGGCTATCCAAGCTTGGTTCGGGGCTACGAAGCGCTGGGCTTTGCAGAGAACAACCGGGAGGCAAAAATTACGGTAAACGACCTGACGGGAAGCAGTATTTATGTAGCCAATGCAGAAGTGCGTTTTCCGTTTACCGGTGCCGAACGCTTGTCGGCTATCCGGTCCAGTTTTTTGTTTACCGAACTCAACCTGTTTACAGATGGTGGAATCGCCTGGGGTGAGGTTATTTCTTCTCCTTTTAGTACCAATAAAGGTATATTGGTGCCCAGGGATTCGCATTTGGTTTTAAGCAGTGGCATTTCGCTGCGTGTCAACCTGTTTGGCTACCTGGTGCTGGAGCCTTATTATGCCATTCCGTGGCAAAATGGGGGCTTTCGCAACGGTTCCTTTGGCCTTAATTTCCTGCCGGGCTGGTAATACTCAATTGTTTTCAACTTTATGAAATCCTGTCGTCAATGGTGAATGGTGAATACTAATGGCAAGCCGCTATCCAGACAACGAAATGATGTTGTTGCAAAAGGATATGTGCAAGGTGCAACACACCGGCCTTCTTACTATGGGATTTTGAAAGCGTTGATTTTACCAGAATCATAAACCAGGCTGGATAGCCGTTGCGTTTGAATCATCATACGGATAAGAGTTTTGTATAAAAAATAGAACTCTTTCAAAACCCCATGCTGTAGCGGAGAGCCGTATGATTGGGGCGCCTGTTGCCGGCGCCGCTTCTGCTACTGCGAACTCGTATCGGTATCGCAAAAAGCCAGCATCTGCCGGGCCATGTTTTGAATGCTGACCAGGTCGGAGGGTTTTACCAGATAGGCTTTGGCGCCCAGCTCCAGGCACTGGGTTTGGTAAAAAGGCGAGTTGGAGGTGCTCCACACTACCTTCGGAATAGCCTGGTAGCGTTGATGGGTATTTAAAATTTGAAGGATTTGCCCGCCGTTGATTTCCGGCAGGTTATAATCCAGGATAATCAGGGCTGGTAACTGGTCATCTGCCAGCTTTTCCAAAAAGCTTACTGCTTTATTACCGTTGGTAACTGTGTAAAATTGGGAGTGGCTGTCCAGCTGTTCTATGGCTTCTATCAGTAATTCCTGGTCGTCCAGGTCGTCCTCAGCCAGTAAAATCCGTTTAATAACGGCTGCTTCATTTTCATTATTGAGTTGTGTTGTAACGGGGTAAGAGGTCATAGATGTTTAGGTGGTGGCTTTGCGACAAAGGTATCATTGTTTACCCC
>JAEWAC010000056.1 GCA_023391895.1 Bacteroidota bacterium | reverse complement strand
CCGTTATTGGGTATACTGCAATAAGACCGGGTATTTTATCATACAACAGTTGTTGCCGCCTTTTTTATTATCCGATCTAATATTCTGTAGTACATAAAACAAGGGTGCGGCGTTATTTTCCGCCGTTTGCTTTCAGGTCGCTGACGCAATGCGCATCCAGCGAGGGGATAGCAGTTATTGATGTCAGCGTTGATTCTGCTGTTTCTATGCCGTAATACATCAGGCAGTCCGGGTTGCTGCAATGCGCGCCATTGTCATTGTTGTTTATCAAGCCAGGTAGTAGATGATAAAGTAGCTCAGTACAATGAGCAGTAGAAAGATAATAAGGGTGATGATCAGCCAGGGTTCTGCCTGTACGCGACCCCTGGTTCTTTTTTTCCTTTTGCCGGAGGTGCGCTTTTTTAAGTCCCGGTTCAGTTGTTCTGTAATATAAGCCAGGTGCTTTTTATCTTCAAAGTGATGGAGGCCTTCCAGTGCATCGGCATGAAACTCGTTGTCCAGCATCTGCTTTTCAAGTTCATGTTGCTTTTCGGCCGTTAACTTACCCTGCAGGTACAGCAGTAAGGTTTCCTGGTCCACGTCGGTCGATAAATGGCTTAATATGTCTTTTAGATTTTCCTGCATGGCTGGTGCACCACCTTAAGTCGTTTTTAATTTTTTTTCCATCAGCAGCTTTAAATTACGCTTTCCGTTTTGAATATAGCTTTTTACCTGCAACAAGGTAAAACCTGTTTTTTCGCTGATCTGCTGATAGCTGTTTTTATAGAGGTAAAACAAAATAACGCAGCGGCGTTGCTCGTCGCTCAGTTCGTTGATGGCTTCTTCCAGTACATCATAGGTTTTTTCATTTTCCAGCAGCTCTTTTTTACGGTCCAGCGGCTTTTCTTCGTGTAAATGGGCGGTAGTATTTTCATGCACTATTTTCACGTCTTTTCCCTGCCGGGCCCGCAGGCGCATCAGGCAGTGGTTTTTAGCTACCATATACAGCCACGACTTAAAATAATCCACCTTGTATTTGTCCACCTCGGTCAGTACTTTCAAAAAAATTTGCTGTACACAGTCTTTGGCTTCCTCTTCGTCTTTCAGGTACTTCATGCACACACCTAGCAATAGCAGGGTATAGCGCTCCAGTAGAATACCAATCCATTCTACGTTTTTGTCTGCATAATAATTGTTCAGCAGTTCAGCATCGGTAATATGTTGGTATTGGCCCGGCTTCACAATTGAAAAATAACTAATTTCATTTGCTAAAGACGCATTTCGTTTAAATTTTCACACTTTTTCAATAATTGTCGTACATGTTGTTTGCTATTTGTGTAGTTTCTGCCGCTCCTGTAAGAAAAGAACCTTCCCATCGCTCCGAAATGATCAGCCAGTTGTTGTTTGGTGAAACCCTGCAGGTACTGGAAGAAAAAGAAGAGTGGTTGAAAATAAAAAGTACGTACGATGGCTACGAAGGCTGGCTGACACACCACCTTGTGCAACCGGTGGATGATGCGGTGGCCAAAGTGCCGGCTGCCTATGTCAGTACGGGTTTGCTGAACCCGGTTACGCTGCCCGATCAGTTGGTGAACCTGCCCATGGGCTCTTCCCTAACCGGTTTGGATGAAGAAACCCGCCTACTATGGGATGGTTTGCATAAATACCATGGTACCTACCGCCAAACGCAGCATGCTTATAACGAAGAACTGCTGTGGAATACCATTCAGCCCTGGATGAATGCGCCTTACCTGTGGGGCGGCCGCACCTTTATGGGGGTGGACTGCAGCGGTTTTGTGCAAACAGTATTTAAAGTATTGGGCATACCGCTGCTACGCGATGCCTACCAGCAGGCGGAGCAAGGCGTACCGGTGCCCGATGTGGTGGTGGCCAAAACCGGTGATGTGGCGTTCTTTCATAATGAGCAGGGCCGCATTATACATGTTGGGATTGTGTTGCAGGGCGATAAAATCGTGCACGCATCGGGTAGGGTAAGGGTTGATACCTTGACAGCGGACGGCATATTTATGAAGGAAAATAAAAAGCAGACACACCATTTGCATTCCATCAAAAGGTATTTGAAATAATGTGCCTGCTGTAGAAAAGCTTATTTAAAAAGATCCATCAGGGCTTTGTCCCATTCCAGCATTTTAAATGCGGTATAAAAAAGGATAACGGCAAAGATCTTTTTAAGCAGGGCCTGGTCAATTTTGAGGGCCAGTTTGCTGCCAAAAAAGCCGCCGATGATAAAGCCCAGTGCCAGTAGTAAGATCACCTTCCATTCAATGGGGTGTCCGGAGGTTTTTCCATCCCTGTAATAATTTAAAAAAGCTATAATTACTACCGGGAACGTTAGCACCCCCAGAGAGGTGCCTTGTGCCTGGTGTTGGGTGTAATGCAGAAAATAGACCAGTGCCGGCACCAAAATAATTCCACCGCCTACACCTACCAACCCACTCAGTACACCTGCCGCCAAACCAATAATAAGGATGATGAGAATGATTTGTGTAGTCATATGGATAGGCGCTTTTTGCATTAAGCAAATTTTTGCTTGTAGAAGTCAATGGCCTGGTTGATGATGCCATACGCTTCTTCCTTGCTTTGAAAGGCATCGATCTTTACTTCTTTATTTTCCAGCACTTTGTATTGCTCAAAATAGTTGCGCAGCTCATTGATAAAGTGCGCGGGTAGGTCAGCAATATCGGTGTAGTGGTTGACCGAAGGATCTTTGGTCGCCACGGCAATAATTTTATCATCTTCTTCGCCGCTGTCAATCATCTGCATGTTGCCGATCACGGTAGCCTGTACCAGGCACAACGGCTGTATGGGCTGGGAACATAAAACCAAAATATCCAGCGGG
>JAEWAC010000039.1 GCA_023391895.1 Bacteroidota bacterium | reverse complement strand
AAAACCCATACTTAACCATTCAACTTATCAACTGCTTCAAAAGTCCATATGGGTTGAATAGGAGTGCAGGAAAGGTTGGGTGCCTGAACATAGCACCAAGGCTGCTGTAGTTGAGGGCTGTGGTTATGATCAGGCTGAAGGGTATAACTTTTGAGGGCCCTCCTTCGCCGGGACGACAGGGCAAGAGGAATCTAAAGTCGCAGACCGCTTCAAAGCAACCACTCTTTCAAAACCCGATACTCGAGTGTTGGGCGTTGGGGGGCGATCGTTGTTCGTGGACAGAAAGTCTTTGAAAAATCCATAATGCCTGTTCTCCAATCTGTGCAATCCTTTCCAAACCCGCGAAATCTGCGATCAACTTTAAACATTAGACTTTAAACTTCCTTCTCCTCCTGCGTGGCATTTTTTTGCCGGGCGGCGTATTGCGATGGCAGCTCATTGAATGCTTCCTTGAAGTAGCGGGTAAAGTTTTTGGGATTATTGAAGCCGACCTCGTAAGCCACTTCGGCCACGGTCAGCTGGCTTTTTTGCAGTAACTGGGCGCCCCTTTTTAAGCGAAGCTGCCGGATAAACTCCAGCGGGGTTTTGCCGGTCAGGGCCAGGATTTTCTTATAAACCGCAACCCGGCTCATAAACAGTTCCCGGCTCAGCTCCTCCACGGTAAAATCGGCATTGGCGATATTTTTTTCTACTACCTCCAGGGCCTGTTTCATAAACTGCGCATCCAGCGGGGTTATGGCTACCGCAGCGGGGCTCACCTCCGCCTGCTGCTGCAGGTTTTTGCGCAGCTGCTTTTGCTGGGCCAGCAGGTTTTTGATGCGGGATGCCAGGATTTCAAAAGTAAACGGCTTGGTAATATAGTCGTTCACCCCTGCTTTGTAACCTTCCAGCTGCATTTCATCGCTGCCCATAGCTGTTAAAAGCACCACCGGTATATGCGCCGTGCGGGCATCGATTTTTACCCGGCGCGACAACTCCAGGCCGTTTAACAGTGGCATCATAATGTCGGAAATCACCAGGTCGGGGGTCAGGGCTTTTATTTTTTCCCAGGCGTCTTTCCCGTTTACGGCTTCCACTACTTCGTAACTGCGCTTCAGGTTGTCCTTTAAGTAAAAGCGGAAGTCTTCGCTATCCTCCGCCAAAACCAAAACCGGCTTTTTTCCTTCTTTTGCGCCAGATACTATTTTTGGTTCGGGGGCCGCCACCGGCATTTCTTCTTCGGTAACGTTTTCAATGGCTAACGGCGCTTCGGCCTCTGGCACGGCTATGGTTTGAACCGGCAGGCTTACGATAAAGCAGGTGCCTTTTTCGGGTTCGCTTTCCACCCGGATGGTGCCTTGGTGCAGTTTTACAAACTCGCGGGTAATGGCCAGACCAATGCCGCTGCCTTGGTTGACCATGCTGGGGGGCACATCGTTTTGAAAAAAGCGTTCAAATATGCGCTCGTGTTTTTCAGCCGGTATACCAATTCCTGTATCGGACACCCTGATCTCCAGCACCTCGCCACGGCCGTTTTCTGTGGGCTGATACAGCAGCTGCACGGCCACCTTTCCATGATCGGGCGTGTACTTAAAGGCATTAGACAGCAGGTTAAAAAGAATCTTTTCCAACTTGTCCTTGTCAAAATGGGTTTCCAGCGCCGCTACATTGGACTGGAAGGACAGCTCCATGGCCTTGTTTTCAGAAATGTCGGAAAAAGAATGGGTAATATCGTGCGTAAACCGGACGATATCGCCGGGAGCCGGGTGCAACTGAAACGCCTGCACCTCCATTTTACGAAAGTCCAGCAACTGATTGACCAGGTTCAGCAGGCGTTTCGCATTGCGCTGCACCAGCTGCAACTGTTTTTTCTGGTCGCTGTCGTGGGTATTTTTGATGATCCGGTCCAGCGGCGACAGTATCAGGCTCAGTGGCGTGCGAAACTCGTGGCTGACATTGGTAAAAAACTTGGTTTTCATGGCATCAATGGCGTGCATGCGCTCGGCTTCGCGGCGCTGCGCCTCTACCTGAAAACGCATCCGGGTTCTTTCCACCACAAAGCGGCGGGCCAGCAGCAGCACGCCAAAAATCACAATCGCATACAGCACTACGGCCAGGGGCGTTTTCCAGAAAGGCGGCAGAATCATAATCTTTAACACCCGCTCTTCGCTGCTCCATTCGCCGTTGTTGCTGGAGGCTTTTACTTTAAAATAGTACGTGCCGGGGTCCAGGTTGGTATAGGTGGCCCGGCGGTTGGTACTGTTGGTGTACAGCCAGTCGTCGTTAAAGCCTTCCAGCTTGTAGGCATATTTGCCGCGGCTGCTGTGGGCAAAATCCAGGGCAGCAAACTCCAGGGAAAAAATGTTTTCGTTATAACGCAGCTCGATCTCTTTAATATCAGAAATTGATTCCGGCAAGATCACCCGGTTGTTGATGGCCGCGCCTACTTCGATGGGTTCGTTAAAGATCTGAAAGCCGGTTAAGGCCACCAGCGGCTTTACGGCATTGGCCTTAAGCGCCGCCGGATCAATGATATTAAACCCGTAGGGCCCGCCTACCACCAGTTCGCCGCTATGGGTTTTTAAAGCCGCATTGTCGTTAAACTCCCGGCCCTGCAAATTGTTCTTTTCATCATAGTGCCGCACCACGAAACTTAAACCCTGAATATCGGCACTGTCGTTGAGGAGCAGCTGGCACAAACCATTGGGCGTGGTGATCCAGAGGTTTTGCTTTTCGTCTTCCAGAATGGTCAGTACAATATTGTCGGGCAGCCCGTGCGCCGTGGTAAACGACCGGAACGTTCGGGTGGCTTTATCAAATACATTCAATCCTTCGCGGGTGCCGGCCCAAATGCGGCCCTTGCTGTCCTGCAGTAAGGCAATCACGTTATCGTTGCTTAAGCTATTGCCGGAACGGTTATGGGCATAATGGGTAAACTGCTTTGTTTTTTTATTGAAAACATCAATGCCGTTGGCCGTACCAATCCATAACTGCCCCTCCTCATCTTCAATTAAAGCCGAAATATAATTGGACAGGATGCCGCCTGTACTTCCTGCTTTGTAGGCATAATGCATAAACTGCCGGGTGCGCCGGTCAAAAAGGTTCAAACCGCCATTAAGGGTACCGATCCATAAATTCTTTTCCTTGTCTTCAAATATTTCCCACACCCGGTCGTCGGATATACTGGCCGGGTTGGAAGGATCGTGTTTGTAGTGCGTAAACTTTTTACCGTCAAAACAGTTGAGGCCGCCAAAGTAGGTACCGATCCACAGCTTTTGCTCGTGGTCAATCCTGAGACTTACAATCACGTTGTTGCTTAAGCTGTTGGGATCAGCGGGGTTGTTCACATAGCGGGTAAACTTGTTTTGCCGCCGGTCAAAGTAAATAAGCCCGCCGCCGTTGGTCCCGATCCAGAGGTTGCCCCTGGCGTCTTCCACAAAGTGGTTCACATCGTCATACGGCAGACTATGGGCATTGGCCACCTGGTGCTTGTAATGCAGGAAACGGTCAATGTTTTCGTTTACAAAATTCACGCCTTGCTTATAGGTGCCAATCCAAATGAGGCCGTCGCGGTCTTTGTACAAGGCATAAATACTGTTCTGGCTCAGGCTTTTGTTATTTTCCGGGTTGTGAAGCAGGTATTGTACGGCACCCGTTTGCGTGTTAATAAGATTGATGCCGCCATGATCCGTACCAATCCATACCAGACCTTTATCGTCCTGCGTGATGCCATTCACCAGGTTGCTGTTGAGGCGGAACGCCGCACTGCCCGTATGATAATGCTCCAGTTGGCCAGTATGGGTTTTAAAAAGAAAGGCGCCCCTGGGTTCGGCCGACCAGATCCACAAATTATCCTGCGCATCTTGATACACCTGGTAGATATAGCTGCCGGCATTGGCCTGTTGTAAGGCTTTACTGCGGGACAGTACCCGGTTTGATTGACGCGCTCTTTTTTCCAGCAGGCCGTTGCGGTACACCAGCCAGTAATTACCATCGCTGCCCGGCACCAAGTTGCTGATGGCATCGGCCGTAATATGTTTAACTTTCCGGTCCGCTCCATACTGGTATACCCCTCTGTTTTCATATATAAACCAGAAATTATTTTGGCCATCTTTTACCAGGTTGGAAACCGTGCCGGCAGGCAGGGCATGGGCCTGTAAATAACGGTTATGGTTTCTTTCAAATCTTTCGGTACGGGGATTGTAGATGGAAACACCATTGCGGGTAGTGATCCATAATTTATTACCGGGACACTCCCAGATGCTGTTGATATAGTTATCAGTGAGCGAAGTGCTGTCCTGCGGGTGGTTGCGGAATATTTTGAAGGTGTATCCGTCATAGCGGTTGAGGCCCGACATGGTGCCCACCCATACAAAGCCTTTCTTGTCTTTTAAAATGGCATTTACCTGGTTGTGCGAAAGCCCCTGCGACACGTCTACCTTCGAAAAGCTGTATTGCTCCTGCTGGGCAAACACTCCCCGGCCCGACAAAGCCCATAACAACAGTAATATGGTGATTCTCTCAAGCACAAAAAAGTTTCAATTTTCGGTTATAGGGTTTAAATATAGCTGTTGAAATGAAATAAATATTCTTTAAATATCAACTGTCCCAAAACGGCTGTAACGGCTTCCTCTACTAGTGTCTACGCCGACAGCTGATACATGGCAATACTGGTAATCGCTGCTACTGCTATAAGACAGTATTGCACTACAATTGGCCGACGCATTCCTGCTCCTGTAGTTCAGAAAGAAAAACAGTACCAAAATCCGGTAAATTGGAGGCAGAATAACTCGAAGTAGTAGTTTTAAAGCATCAAGTTCCCGGCCTTCTTATTGGATGGGTGATCCGGTGGGTTGATTCCCCGCCTGCGATCGCGGCATTTGATACATATTGGGCAGGTCTTTTTCAAATAAGGTATAAGGGTCGTTATAAAACTTCATAAAATCCGGCACGCTGCTGTGGCCGGGAAAAGGAGCATAATAATGGGTGGGACTGTTTTGATCATTGCGCCACACCAGCACATACGATAGGCGCATGTTGCCTGTTTTCATCACCTTCAGCAGCACCTCGGTCCACCAGTTGTTGTTGGGGATCGACTCCAATCCCGTTTCGGTAAAGGCCGCCAGTTTGCCTTTTTTTACCGCATAGTCAGAAACGATTTTCAGCTTGCGGGCGGCGGCTTCTAAACGGTATCCGTCGCGGCCCATATCGCCATAGTTATCCACGCCTACCATATCCACCCATTCGTCGCCCGGGTAGCGTTCCAAAAATTCTTCCTCCGTACGAAAGCGGTTATCGGGCGAAAACGCATACAAAAAGCTATGCACGCCCAGGCTGTCTCTTAAATAAGAAACGGTAAACCGCCACAAGCTGATAAACTCATCGCGGGTAGCATGCGGCTTGCCCCACCAGAACCAGCCACCGTCAAACTCATGAAACGGCCGGAAGATCATGGGTATGATTTTACCATCGGCGCCTTTGGTGTTGTTGGCCCACTCCCCTACGCTTCTTAATATTTCTTTGTATTGCTCATGTGCCGCACCACCCGGTATAAGGTATTTCACGGCGGGTAACGAAACCGAGTCTTTCCAGTAAAAGCCGCCACCGGATACGGGATTGGAAAAATGCCAGGCCACCGTCACCACGCCGCCTCGGTTATAGGTATCCACCACGGTTTTTCGCACAGCCGCCCTGGCTTTTTCAATGGCTTCAGGGGATTGGCCTGAAAAGCCCATGATGTCTACCCCGATAACGGCCGGGTGTGAACCGGTAACAGATTTTACATCCGAACGGTCGGCCTCGCCATACCAGCCATGGCCGTACTCCGTAGCATGCTGGTGCCCAAACAAGGTATGGCTTTTTGAAAGTTCCATCAGGTTGTAAAACAAAGCCCGGGTTTCCGCAGTTGCGTTTTGATCAACCAGGTTTATGGCACCAGCACCGGATGACGTAGCATTGCCCCCGCCCGGAACTGTCCTGGAACTGCAGCTACTCACGACCACTATAAGGAATAAATAGAAAAGCTTTTCCATATAACTGAAAATACTACTGCCCTGTCAATATAGGCTTTTAAATATATTAATAAAGTAGGTAATAAATAAAACACACTTTCAAATAAACCATCTTTTGAAAATCCCTATAAAATCAACCGCCAACCCGCATTGGCCTATTTACCTAATTTAGCGGCAGCAAAACGCTGTAAGCCGTCATGGGTTTTTGAAACAATTTGCCTTTAGCCCATACTTAAAACTTATTACTTATAACTTACAACTTCTCACCCTTGACCAGGATCGGACTCATATCAGATACACATGACTTTTTAGACGATAAAGTATTTGAGCATTTTGAACAGTGTGATGAGATCTGGCACGCCGGCGATTTTGGCTCTGTACAACTGGCGGAAAAGCTGGCCGCCTTTAAGCCCTTAAAAGGTGTATACGGCAATATTGACGGCTACGATGTGCGCAGCGTGTACCCCTTGCAGCTTCGCTGGCAGTGCGAGGAAGTAGCTGTTTTTATGACGCACATCGGTGGCTATCCCGGCAAGTACACCAAGGAAGTAAAACAGGAACTCTCCACCCACCCCACCCAATTGTTCATCAGCGGGCACTCGCACATTTTAAAAATCATGTACGACCCTAAATTTCAATGCCTGCACATGAACCCCGGTGCGGCGGGCAGGCAGGGCTGGCACAAAATGCGCACCCTCATCCGCTTTACCATTGACCAGGCCAACATCAAAGACTGCGAGGTGATTGAGCTGGGCCTGCGGTCTGCCTTATAATACTAACTTGTTTTCAACTTTATAAAATCCATTTCGTTAATGGTTAATACTAAATCATAATACGGATAATAGTTTCGTGTAAAAACTTTTTAAAACCCCATAGGCCTAAAAGCAAAAGGTCCGGAACACGGCATGTGCTTCGGACCTTTTCTATATACTTTTCCCTTATTTTAATACCAGCCTCTGCCGGCACCAATTTCGCGGAACGGCCATGGAATGGAAAGCAAAATAATCACCAGGGCAATGGTATAAAAGATAACGGTACGGCGGTGTTTGGCCCGGTCGCCAATAGGCTTGCGGCCTTGTGCCTTACCAATATGAATCAGTACAATGGCGATCAGCATACCCACCAGGTGCTCTACTGCATAAAAACGTGAAGTAGGATTGCTCATGACCTCACCCATGCCACTTTGCTGAATTTGCTTGAAACCCCAGGGGCCCAAAAACCACAAGGCAATACCAATCAACAGCATCAGGTCGGCAAAAATGGTCAGGATCAAACCGGTTCTGTTATCGGATTTGATGTAAGGGCGATTGCCGGCCACCAGGCTGTTGAAAATGGCGAACAGCAAAAACAATAAAACAAGCCATCGGCCTGCACTGTGCAGGTGGAGTAATACATTGTACATTTCAGAATTCATACCGTGTGGGTTTGGTTTCCGCCAAAACTACAACAGCATCCCTTCAACTTCAAATTTGTTTATGAACAGGCGTGAAGAACCGGTGCCGCAGGGCCCAACATTTTAAAAATGCCCTACACAAAAAGTGGCACCACCAACTGCAAATGGCGGTACACTAATCGTTAAAGTTGCAGCAGATTACGCTTCAATTTTTAGCTTTGGGTTTATGAAGATCACAGCACTTTTTGCTTTTGTTTTCCTGGTCATGACCGGTTGTTCCAATAATAATGCAACAGCGGGTTTGCTGGCAGAACCACCGTACCGTTCCCTTACTGATAGTATTCAGCAGGAGCCGGACAATGCCGGCCTGTACTACCGCCGGGGCGCCCTGCTGTACCAGAATAACCAGAAAACCACGGCCGAACAAGACCTGAAAAAAGCCTGGCAGTTGCAGCCCACCGAGGCGCATGCCTTAAGCGTGGTAACGGTGTTGATCGATCAAAACCGGGATTCGGCCCTGGCTTTTATACAACAGGCCTTGCAGGTTCTGCCCAAAAGTGTCGCCCTGCATATCAGCCTGGCCCGGGGTTACCAGCAAAAAGGCGATGTAGCCCAAGCCCTTAGCGTAACCGACCAGGTATTGGCACAACACCCCAACTCGCTGGATGCCCTGCTGCTGAAAGCCGAGTTGCAGAAACAGCAAAACAACCGCTCCGCCGCCCTTGCCACGTTGGAAAAAGCCTACGCCTATGCCCCTTTTGATGCCGAACTGGCGTACAACCTGGCTTTTGAATATGCCGAAACCCGCAACGCCAAAGTCCTGGCCTTAACCGATTCGCTCATTCGTATGGATGCATCCGGCCGTCATGCAGAGCCTTATTACATCAAAGGCGTTTACTACGAAAATACCGGCAACACCGCCCAAGCACTGCTCCTGTACGACCAGGCCATCCAGCGCGACTACAACTTTCTGGACGCCTATATGGACAAAGGCAGAATTTTGTACAACCAGAAAAAATACGATCAGGCGTTAAAAACCTTTCAGCTGCCCCTCACCATTACACCTACCTATGCCGAAGCGTATTACTGGGTAGCCCGCTGCCAGCAAGCGCTGAATCAAAAGGAAGAAGCCAGGCTCAATTACCAGCGGGCCTATGGGCTGGACCAAACTTTAACAGAAGCAAAAGAATCGGCAGAGCAATTGTAATTTGGAAGTTGCCGCCCAGAAGCGGAATTTTGCGGCCAAATTTTGATCTCATGGCCCTGATTGCCCCTTCTCTTCTTGCTTCTAACTTTCTGCGCCTGCAGGAGGAATGTGATATGTTGAATAAAAGTGAAGCCGACTGGTTTCACCTCGATGTGATGGACGGACGTTTTGTACCCAACATTAGTTTTGGTCTGCCGGTGATTGAACAAATCCGCAAAGCCACCTCAAAAATATGCGACGTACACCTGATGATATTGGAACCGGAAAAATATGCGGAAGCGTTTAAAGACGCCGGTGCCGATATTTTGACCGTACACATAGAGGCCTGCACGCACTTGCACCGCAATATTGAGCAGATCAAAAGCCTGGGCATGCAAGCCGGCGTAGCCGTCAACCCCCACACCCCTGTATTGTTGCTGCAGGATATTTTAGCCGATATTGATGTAGTGTGCCTGATGAGTGTGAACCCCGGTTTTGGCGGGCAAAAATTCATTCCGCATACCCTGACCAAAATAAAGGAACTGCGCCGCATGATTGATGAAAAAGGACTGGATGTAAAAATCGAAATCGACGGCGGCGTAACAGTTCAAAACGCCCAAAGCATTATCGATGCCGGGGCTCACGTACTGGTAGCAGGCAGCACCGTCTTCAAAGCCTCCAATCCGATTGAGACGATTGCGCAGCTGAAGAAGTTTTGAGAGAGAGAAGTCCACAGTCGACAGACGACAGTCCACAGACATGAAAGGTGAATGGTCAATAGTGAATAGTCTATGCTTTAGGCTTAACTGGCTAGATTGGGTTTTGAAAGTGTTGTTTTTGGTGTTTGTGAACCACAGAGACACCAGGACACGAAGGAATCCAGTTGTCTGAACCATGATTTGGGTGGATTAAGGGATTAGGAAGAAATGCGGATCACAGATTACACCGATTAATGAAAGGATTACGCAGAGGCTGAAAGTAGTATGGGGATT
>JAEWAC010000443.1 GCA_023391895.1 Bacteroidota bacterium | reverse complement strand
GCCTTCTTTACTTATTACTTACAACTTACTACTTATCACTTCTCCCGTCTGTGGACTGCGACTGTCGACTGTGGACCTCTCCCTCCCCCTCACGTTCCCGGCAGCTTGATGCCGGCGCTTTTCAAATCATCAATCATTCTTTTTTGCAGGTCCAGCTTCACGTCCTGAAAGGATTCGGCTGTTACCCACACATTGACCATGAGCTTATAGCCGTCGGGGTCCACGGTGGAAACGCCGATCCGGTGAACGGGTTCGGCCAGGATGCCTTCGGACCGGGTAATGGTGTTTTTGATAATGTCTCTGACCTGATCAAACGGGATCCCAAAGCTGAACTTCAACTCGATATCCAGCCTTCTATTGCCCTGGCGGCTCAGGTTGATGATCACTTCGTTGGAGAGCTTGCTGTTGGGAATGATCACGGTTTTGTTATCGAAGGTGGTGACCGTGGTGAAAAAGATCTGAATGGAGGTCACCAGCCCTTCCTGCCCCTGGGCGATGATGATTTCGCCTACGCGGAATGGTTTGAGCAGCAGGATCAGGATGCCGCTGGTAAAGTTTTGCAAAGTGCCCGATAAGGCAAGACCGGCGGCCACGCCAAAGGCGCCAATGACCGCCGTAAAAATGGTCAGTTGCAAACCCATGATCTGCATAAAGGCCAGTATCAGCAGTACCTGCAGCGCTACAATGGCCAGGTTGGACAAAAACGGCCGCAGGGACGGATCGAAGTCCCTGGCGATCATGTGGTTGTTCATCCATCTTTTTAAAATCCGTATCAGCCACATGCCTACAATGACCACAATGATGGCGATGACCAGGCGGGGGCCTACCGTCAGTATCCAACTGTACACCTTATCGTATATCTTTTCCATATCCATACGCGCTGTATTTTTAAAACTTATTAATTAATGCCTTGGATTCCGGCGTTCTGCTGCTGCAAATATCCTTTAATGCCGCATTAACTTTTGTTTTCGGTTCTTTGCACCATGCCAACCGACATTTTACACAACTGGCAAAAAAAGAGCAAAGACAAGCAAAAGCAATACCGGCAATACCTGCAGCGGGCCGATAAAAATAAAGTATTAAAGCAGTTGCCCCGGCTGCACGAAGAAGCTTTTGAAAAAGTAGACTGCCTGCAATGTGCCGCCTGCTGTAAAAATTATTCTCCCCGCTTTAAAACGCCAGATGTAAAACGCATTGCCAAACACCTGCGCCTGAAAGAAAGTGAGTTGATTGATCAGTATTTGAAGGTGGATGAGGAAGGCGATTTTGTGGTAAAAGCGTCGCCCTGCCCGTTTTTAGGAGCCGACAATTTTTGCTCAATTTACGAGGTGCGCCCGTCGGATTGTGCCCGTTTTCCCTATACGGATGAAGATGTGATGGTAAAGCGGCAGTCACTGACGCTGAAAAACTCCACTTTTTGCCCTGCTGTTTTTTATGTGCTGGAGCAGTTGAGCGCAGTTAAATAAATAGAACAGATCTGATACATACTTTTTCTCGCAAAGGCGCAAAGAAAAGAAGGCGCAAAGAAGGAGTTCCTGTCTTTGTTGCTTATGCCTCTTTGCGCCTTTGCGTGAAAAAAGCGCTTCGCCTAGAAGAGCGCGGCTGCCCACCAAGCAAAGTTCCGGTTGGTGGAACTTTTATAAAGCCTTATTGTAATTGTTACCGGCATGTAGTATCTTAAGTCAACTAAAACCAACGATATGCCTCGATATGTAATTGAGCGGGAACTGCCCGGCGCCGGCAAACTTACGGCTGACGAATTGCGTGCTATTTCCCAAAAATCCTGTAATGTTTTAGAAGAACTGGGACCGAAGATCCAGTGGGTGGAAAGCTTTGTGACCGAAGACAAGATCTTTTGCGTCTACAATGCGCCCAATAAAGAAATCATCCGGCAGCATGCAGAAAAAGGCGGCTTCCCGGCCGACCGTATTGAAGAAATCCGAAACGTCATCAACCCGGTAACCGCCGAAGAGACTGCTTAACTGGTTTTGCTGCTTAGTTCTTCGTAAGCTGCTGTCAGCGGCCGCTCAATGCCCTGTCCGCCCCAGGCTGTATTGCCCGGGATGGAGGTGTTCTTGATGAATTCCTCTTTAGTGACGCCGCGTTTGATTTGCTGCTCGGCAAAGCGCAAAACCTGACCCAGATAGCCTTGAAATTGCTTGAGGTCTTCTGCTGTGCCGGTTTCCTCGCCGGGGTTGAGGGCGTGGCCGAAGATGTAAATCGTGTCTTTGTTGTATTCCTTAATGGCTTTGTCCAGCACCTTTATCCAGTTGGCCATGTTGGCACCGGCGCTGCGGTCTACAAAGGGGTGGCGTTTGTTAAACATTAAATCGCCCAGGTGTACAATATTGGCTTCTTCAAAATGGTAGAGTGCATCGCCATTGGTGTGACCGGGACCAAAATAGCTGCCTTTGATTTTTTCCTTGCCTATTTTGATTTTGGTTTCATCGGTAAACGTCAGGTCGGGCAGCAGTTGTTTGTCCAGCGAGTTTTGTTTTTCGGCCACATTTTTCAGATTGGCTTGGGCATTCTGATGCGCCACTACATGTTGTACCAGGCCTTTAAAAGCAATGTTGCCGCCGGTATGGTCGCCGTGGTGGTGCGTATTGAGCAGGTAGCGGAAAGGTTTGCTGTTTTGCTTTTTGACTTCCTCAATAAAGTGTGCCGCCGTATCGGGGAACTGCGAATCGATCGCCACGATACCTTCGTCGGTCAGGACAAAGCCAATGGTGCCGCCCCGTTCGGTAAAGATGCCCACGTTGTTGCGCAGCATGCGTACCTGGCCTTCCTGTACCCGGAATAGTTGTGCTAAAGTTTGTTTCTGAAAAAGAAGCGTGGCGCCGGTTAGCAGACCGGTGTTGCGGAGAAATGTACGACGTTGCATGGTTGGATGAATTAAGAATGAAAAATTAAAAATTTAAAATGAAAAAGAAGCAGCCTCATTAAATTGAGTTCACCCTTTTTACATTTTGGATTTTAAATTTTTAATTTCCCCTCAGTATTCAAATTTCCTCAATCCCGGTGCTTTCAGCCAGGTAACGATCACCACCAGCAGGGTCATGCTGCCGCCAAAGATCACGGCGGGTACGGTACCAAAAGCCCGGGCGGTAAAGCCGCTTTCAAACTGGCCCAGTTCGTTGCTGGAGTTGATGAACATGGAGTTGACCGCACTTACACGGCCCCGCATTTCATCAGGGGTGGTCAACTGCAACACCGTGCCCCGGATGACCACGCTGATGCCATCCATCATGCCGGCAATCACCAGGACCACAAACGACATCCAGAATATTTGCGAAAGCCCAAAAACAATAATGCATATACCAAAGCCGGCTACCGCCAGCAGCAGGATCTTGCCCTGGTTCTTTTTGAGCGGAAATAAGGTGATAGTTACAATCATGAGCATGGAGCCTATATCCACAGCGGCATTGAGCCAGCCAAAACCAATAGGCCCTACCTGTAAAATGCGTTCTGCAAATTCGGGTATAAGGGCCACGGCGCCGCCAAACAGCACCGCAAAAAGATCAAGCGAAATTGTGCTGAGTAGTATTTTGTGCCGGAACACGTACTGCAATCCTGCTTTTACACTTTCCCAGGTTTTTATATTGGCTTTTTGATGCAGTATGGGTTTTTTACCGATCCGAGAAACAAAGAAGGCGGCTATTAATACATAAGCTATAATAATGTAAAACGTGGCATGTACCCCAAACCAGGCAATGCAAAAACCGCCGGTTGCATGCCCAATGATGGAAGCTGATAAATACGTAGTGGAGTTGAGATTGGCTGCCAGGTGTAAAATAGGACGGGGCACCAGCTGGGCAATAATGGCGGTAGCCGTAGGGCCCACAAAGGCCCGGATGATGCCGGTAAAAAATATAACCAGATAAAAACCCAATTCCAGCACCGGCAGGCTCAGTCGCCCTTCTATCGTTGGCATGGTCAGCAACAGCAGCGCCAGGACACAAACCGAATAGGCCAGGATGCCTTTGAAAAATAAGGAGCGCTTGTCGGACTGGTCAATTACATGGCCGGCATAGAGCGCCAAGGAAAAAACAGGTACAAATTCCGCCAGGCCTACCAGTCCGATGGAAAAGGAACTTTTGGTCAGCTGAAAAAGTTGATAGGCGACCACCGTAGTGACCATGCGCAGGGCCATGGTATAAAAAAAGCGGGTCGCCAAAAAAGAGCGGTATTCTTTGTGTTGCAAGGGCGCCAGGGAACCCGCCCGTAATACTTTTTCTATCATGCTGATTAGGATTACTGAACGCACAAGTGAGTGACACAACCGGTGTTGAACAGGAGTTCAAATGCCGGCGCAAAAATAAGGCAGAAGCAGCAGCCGCTACGGCAGTATCAAAAAATGCTGTCCTTCCGTATAGTCTTTTTCGAGTGCTTCAATAATGGTTTGTACATGCTTTTCATTGTTTAAAAAATCGGCATTGGAGGCGTCTATCACAAGGGTTTTCATGTTATGCTGCTTAATGTAATGTGTATAGGTTTCCTGTATGCTCAAAAGATACTCATCCGGAATTTTCTGCTCGTACGGACGGGCCCGTTTGCGGATGTTTTCCTGCAGGCGGGTAACCGGTGCATGTAAATAAATCAAAATGTCGGGCTGTACCAGTTGCTGGTGAATAATGTCGAACAGGCGCTGGTACAGGCGGTATTCATCTTCCGGCAGGTTGACCTTGGCAAACAGCAGGCATTTGGTAAAAAGATAATCCGATATGGTAACGCTTTGAAACAGGTCTTTTTGCTGGATCAGTTCTTTGAGCTGTTTAAAACGTTCGGCCATAAAAAACAGTTCCAGCGGGAAGGCAAACTGCTGGGGGTTTTCGTAAAACTTGGGTAAGAACGGGTTGTCGGCAAATTCTTCTAAAATCAGTCGGGCATTGTAGTGTTTGGCTAAAATATGGGCCAGCGTGGTTTTGCCGGCGCCAATGTTCCCTTCAATCGTAATAAAATTATAATTCATCAACAGTCAGCTTTCTACAACAGAAAGCCGCAAAGTAAAGAACGTTGCCCCAAGCTGTCAATTAAATTTATGCACCGCCAGCCCGTCGGTGCATTCCTGCAACAGCTGGCCTATGGACTTTTGAAAGAGAGGGTGAATTTTGGCGGCAGCAATGTCGGCCAGGCACTGCAGCGCAAAGCGGCGGTAGGGCAGTTGCGGGTGCGGCACTTTCAATCCTTCTTCATTGATGATGGCGTCATTGTATAATAAGATGTCGATGTCGATCAGTCGCGGCCCGAACTTTTGCTGGCGTACCCGGCCCAGGCTTTGTTCAATATGGAGCAGGCAGTGCAGCAGGTCCATAGGAGCGGCCTTGGTTTGCACTTCCAGCGCCTGGTTTAAAAAATGAGGCTGATCTTTTAAACCCCATGCGGCGGTTTCGTACAGGTGCGACTGGGCGGTGATCAGGCCGCATTGCTGGTGGATGGAGGCTTTGGCGGCCGTTAGATGGGCCAGCCGGTCGCCCATGTTACCTCCAATCAATAAATAAGCTACATTCATATTCACATACGGGGTGTCAAATATCTTTTATTTTTGCAGACTTTAATGTATTTACTGTTATGAGAGGTTTTTTTAAAATATTCTTTGCTACGCTGTTGTCGCTGGTGGTGTTTTGCCTGCTGGTCTTTTTTGTGCTGTCTGCTATCATTGGCAGCCTGGCCCAAAAAGAAAAAGAAGAAGTCGCCAGCAAATCCATCCTGGTGCTGGATTTGTCGCAGCACTTTGCGGAGCGGGTGCAGGAAAACCCGCTCGATAAAGTATGGGACAGGGAAAGTGCACCGGGCCTGTACGATGTAGTACGGGTGATCCGCCATGCCAAAGAAGACAAAAACGTTTCAGGTATCTATATTGTGGCCAACGGTAATGCCAATGGCTTTGCGGCTTCCGATGAACTGCGCAATGCCCTGC
>JAEWAC010000373.1 GCA_023391895.1 Bacteroidota bacterium | reverse complement strand
CCAAAGATGGGGATTTGAATACGAGGATTGGCCTTTACCTTGGCAATCGGATTCCAGTTGGCGCTTCCCTTATACAACTGGCAGCGGGTGCGGCCGTGAATGGCCAGGGCTTTAATGCCCACATCCTGCAGGCGCTCGGCCACTTCTTCAATATTAATACTGGCATCGTCCCAGCCCAGCCTGGTTTTTACGGTAACCGGCAGGCTGGTGGAGTTCACTACCGCTTTGGTCAGGCGCACCATCAGGTCCACATCTTTGAGTACGGCAGCGCCGGCTCCTTTGGTCACCACTTTTTTTACCGGGCATCCAAAGTTGATGTCCAGCAGGTCGGGGTTGACAGTGTCCACAATTTTGGCACTCAGGGCCATGGCCTCTTCATCGCCGCCAAAGATCTGGATGCCTACGGGCCGCTCGGCCTCAAAAATATCCAGCTTCTGCCGGCTTTTGATGGCGTCGCGGATCAAACCTTCACTGCTGATAAACTCGGTGTACATCAGGTCAGCTCCGTTCAGCTTACACACGGCACGAAAAGGCGGATCGCTTACGTCTTCCATGGGCGCCAGCAGCAGCGGGAAAGTGGGCAGTTGTATGTTTTCTATTTTTACCAAGGACTATTTTATTGGGCGTTATCTTCGATGCGCAAAAGTACAACTAGCAAACGGAGGAAACATGCAATCTTATCTTAAAACAAGGCCGGTATGGGTGCAGCTGATGCTGTTTTTGGGAATGGCCTTTGGTATTTTTATGGTGCTGAGCCTGATTGGCGTTACTTTATTGAGCAATATTACCGGCATTAGCATAGTCGATATCAGCGACCCCAAAAAATGGGACAGCGGCCACCCCAACATGATCGTTTTTATCCGCGGCATGCTGGTAGTGCAGTTCCTGGGTTTGTTTCTTATTCCGTCGCTCCTGTTTGCTTATTTTTCCGATCCGCAACCCATGCGGTACATTGGTCTGCAGCAAAAAGGAAGTGTCCTGTACTGGGTGCTGGGCATAGGCGCCCTGCTGGTGGCGATTCCATTGGTACAATACATTGGCGACCTGAACCGGCAGATCCACTTTGGCCAGGGCACGCAGCAGTGGATGCAAAGCATGGAAGACGAAGCTGCCCGCCAGATCAAGTTTATGCTGGGACGGAACACCCCCACGGAGTTGATCCTGAACATTATTTTTATTGCCGCCTTTGCGGGCGTGGGCGAGGAGCTGTTTTTCCGTGGCGTGCTGCAGCGCCTGTTTATCAAAGTCTTTAAAAGCCCATGGACCGGCATTATTATTACCGCTATTCTTTTTTCGGGCTTCCACTTCCAGTTCTTTGGCTTTTTTCCCCGCTTTTTACTGGGTGTTTTGCTCGGTGCCATCTACTGGTTCAGCGGCAGCCTGTGGCCGGCTATTGTAGCCCATTTTGTGTATGATGCCTTTTTTATCATCCTCTCTTACTTTTATCCGCAGATGCTGGACGAAACCGAAACCACTTTTTTGGGCAACCAGCTGCTGCTGGCGGCTGTGGTGAGTGCCGCTTTGGTAGGACTGATTGTATGGCAGTTGCAAAAACACTCCCGGGTGAGTTACGAAAAAGTATATGCGGATGATGACATGCAGGACGGACAAAAATTTACATTCGACGAATAATGGCGTTTAACTGGCAAACATTTAGAACCCGGGCCCTGACGGCCATTGTTTTTGTAGTGGTCATGAGCATTGGTTTGTTCTGGAGCCGCTGGTCTTTTTTTCTTTTGTTTTCCGTGGTGCATTTTGGCTGCTGGGTGGAGTACCAGAAGCTAGTGCAAAAGTTTAATCCCGATTACGCCAAGATCACCCGTTTTCACCGCTACGGAATTATGATCGGGGGCTGGTGCCTATTGCTGTTTTTTACCAACCACGAGCTGCAACTGGGCAGCATAAGGCTCACGGAAGTGGGCTGGTGGCTGGGTCTGGCCTTTTTGGTATTGCTGCCCCTGATGGAGCTGGTGAAAGCCAGAGGGCTGTTGCTGAAAAACATGGCTTATTCCCTTTGGGGCCTGCTGTACATTTCGCTTAGTTTGGGGTTATTGATAGATATGCGCAACCGCTGGTCGGAAGAGGACTATCGCTTCAGCCTGGCCGTGCCGCTGCTGGTAATTTTTACGCTCTGGGTAAACGATACCATGGCATATATCGTGGGTTCGCTGATTGGTAAAACGCCTTTGTCGCCTATTTCGCCCAAAAAAACCTGGGAAGGTACCGTGGGCGGCATTATACTGGCCATAGGCGTGATGTGCACTATTGCATCTATTACCGGGCGGCTGCCGGTGGTGCATGCCGGCTTTATTACCGCTATTGCGGCCATTGCCGGCACCTATGGCGACCTGTTCGAAAGCAAGCTTAAACGCATGGCCGGCGTAAAAGACAGCGGCCGCATCATGCCAGGGCACGGCGGCTTTTTAGACCGCTTCGACTCGCTGCTGTTTGCCAGTACGGTGGTTTGGTTTTATGCTGTTTTCTTTTTGTAATCCCGGCCCCTCCCTCTGCTCCCTCCCCGGTGGAGAGGGAGGCCGGGCAGCAGGTACCTTTCAGCGATAGAATGGACGTATGGGCTTTTGAAAGGTTTTTGGGCTATAGTTGACAGATGACAGTTGACAGAAAGAAGGACCTTTCAAAAACCTATACGGCTCCTCTATCTGCGAAATCCTTTCTTTCATCTGTGTAATCCGCGATCCAACTTCTTCAAAAGCTCATATAGTTCTAAAAAGGTTATCCTTCCTCCTAAAGCTTTCAAGAAAAACAAAGAACCCTCCCACCTGTCATGCCGAACTTGTTTCCGCATCACCCGCACCTTCAGGCATCTTTTTTCTTTGTGTTTCTTTGTGCCTTTGGGTCTTGGTGGCCCAAAAACCAACCCTTTCAAAAACCCACACTCCCTTACCTGAAAGCTTGATGTGGATCCAGTTATTAAAAGTTCCTATAGCAGCAGGAGATGCCGAAACGAGTTCGGCATGACAGGTAAAAGGTATTTCAATAGCAGTTTACTGGAAAGCGCAGACAGAAAGTGTTCAAACTTCTTTAAAAACCCATACACCGCACCAAACCTCTAACTAATCAACCCTTTCAAAACCCCATATGCTTTTACCCATCTGCGAAATCCTTCCTCAAACCTGTGAAATCTGTGATCCAACTGGTGAACTGGTGAACTGGTGAACGATCAACTTTAGACATTAAACCTTGCACTTCCCTCCCGCTAACAAATAATTAGCAAATGAGTATTTGTACATCTGCCCGCCAATGTTGAATTTTGTGCGGAAATACTGCGGATTCAAGCTTCCCACAATATACATTTGTACTTTTATCTATGCCTGTGTTCAACCAATCGAGGAGTTATATTATTAGGATTATTATATTGGCCACTTTCCTGGTCATTATTGCGCAATTGTTTAACCTGCAGGTGGTATCCAGCAAGTACCAGCAACTGGCACAGGACAACGCCGTCTTCCGCAAAACGGTTTACCCTTCCCGCGGCATTATATATGACCGCAATGGAAAAGCCATCCTGAACAACACTTTAATGTACGACCTGATGGTTACGCCATCAGAGCTGCGGAACGTAGATACAGCTTATTTGTGCCAGCTGCTTGAAATCAATACCGAGGACTTCCGCCAGCGCATTATCAACGCCATTGTGCGCAACGGCCGTTACCGCCCTTCGGCCTTTGAGGAGCTGCTGTCGCCGCAAAAGTATGCCCGGCTGGATGAAAACATGTGGCGGATCGGTAGCGGATTTTACCTGCAGGAGCGTCCGGTGCGCACTTATCCCTTTAACGTCGGGGCCCATATGATTGGCTATGTAGGCGAGGTGGATTCCGCCATTATTGCCCGCTCCAACGGCTTTTACCAGCCCGGCGACTATGCCGGCCGCAGCGGTATCGAGGCGTTTTACGAACGGGTGCTCATGGGGCAGCGGGGGGTGCAATACCTGATTAAAGACAATAAAAACCGCCTGGTGGGCCGCTTTGAGAACGGCGAGCTGGACGAGCCCGCCATTGCCGGCCGGGGGCTGCATACCTATCTTGATGTGGAGATACAACAGCTGGCCGAAAAGTTGATGGCCAACAAGGTAGGCTCCGTGGTAGCGCTGGAACCCAAAACCGGCGGCATCATTGCCATGGTATCGGGGCCCAATTACAACCCCAATGACCTGACCGGTTCGGAAAAAAAGAAAAACTACACCCGGCTGGTGTTGGATGTAGCCGGACCGCTGCTCAACCGCGCCATCAAAGGGCAGTACCCGCCGGGCTCTACCTTTAAGCCTATTGGTGGCCTGGTAGCGCTGGACGAAGGCCTGATTACCCCTTCTTTTGGCTATGGCTGCAGCGGCCGCTATTATGCCTGCGGTATTGGCAAGCCTGCCTGTACCCACAGCAATCCGGGCCATGCTGCCAACCTGCGCCTGGCCATTGCCAACTCCTGCAACTCTTATTTTACCCAGCTCTACCGCATGGCAGCCGACAATAAAAAGTACGGCAACGTAAAAAACGGCTATGCCAAATGGCGGGACTACATGAACCTGTTTGGCCTGGGCGTAAAACTGGGCGTGGACCTGCCGAGCGAAGACAGGGGCAACATACCCGATACATCGGTGTATAACCGGGTGTACCGCAACAGCTGGAACTCCTGTACCAACCTGACCCTGGGCATCGGGCAGGACATGATGCTGGCTACGCCCCTGCAGCTGGCCAACTCCATGTGCCTCATTGCCAACAAAGGCTACTACTATACGCCCCACTTTGTAAAAAACATTGAAAAAGAAAGCAAGGAAGATACCATCCTGAACCCGTTCCGGCAAAAACACGAGGTGCTGACCCACATCTCGGACGACGCCTTTGAAGCGGTGATCAGCGGTATGCAGGATGTTGTGGAGATTGGTACGGCCAAAATGGCTAAGATTCCGGGCATTAACGTTTGTGCCAAAACCGGTACGGCCGAAAACTACAAGATATTGGATGGCAAAAGGGTTAAACTGAAAGACAACTCCATGTTTGTGTGTTTTGCGCCCCGCGAAAATCCCACAATCGCCATTGCAGT
Organism: Bacteroidota bacterium; assembly: GCA_023391895.1. GTDB lineage: Bacteria > Bacteroidota > Bacteroidia > Chitinophagales > Chitinophagaceae > Flavisolibacter. Next base: position 10,671 of record JAEWAC010000373.1, on the reverse strand, counting down.
AGTCGTGGAAAATGCAGGTTATGGCGGTACCTGGGGTGGTAACATTGCACAGATACTAATGGAAAAATACCTGACCGACTCCCTGCGGCCGGAAAGGGCCAAAAAAGCGGAGGAAATTGCTGCCGCCAACCTGATGCCAAGCTGGCTGGCCCGCGAGCAGTACAAAGCCGATTCTACGCGTGCCCAGCAATGGTTTAAGTTAACCAAGGACAGCAGCTATATCAAGAAGTTTTTGCGCAGGTCGGCAGCCCCGGCCAAAAAAGATTCGTCTGCACCCAAACCGGCACAAAAGCCCGTACAGCGGATCACGTTTTTACAGAAGGAATGGGTAGAACCCAAAAACAACATTGACTATTTTAAGAAAACCGTAGCCTGATGAACGCAAACAATGCAACGATTTCGAAAGGGGTGGATGTGGTACTGATCTGGTTGTACCTGTTGCTGGTAATTGTTGGCATTACCGCCATCTTTGCCGTTACCTACCGCGAGGGCGACCCGATTGTGGCTTCTTTTCTTTCCTTTAAAACCGACTACAGCAAGCAGTTTTACTTTTTTATTATTGCTTCGTTCATCGGGATATTTATTTTACTTACCGACAGCAAATTCTTCCCGGCTACGGCCAATGTGTGGTATGCCGTGGGCATGGTCATGCTGCTGCTGGTGTTTCCTTTTCACTCGGCGGTAAAAGGTACGGAGTCCATTATCCGCTTTGGAGGGTTTCAGTTTCAGCCGGCCGAGTTGTTCAAGGTATGCGTGTGCCTGGCCCTGGCCAAGTATCTTTCCCGCATTGATACGGACTTTACCAAAACCCGGTCGCAACTGATTGCTGCGGCCATTGCCATTGTACCGGCCCTGATTACCATTATGCAAAAAGAAACGGGGCTGGCACTGGTGTATTTTTCGTTCTTTCTCGTGATGTACCGCGAAGGCCTGCCGCCTATGGTACTGATCGTGGGTTTTTCTCTGGCCGTACTGGTTATTGCCACCATTATCATGGAGCCCAATACGCTGGCCATTGTGCTCACCGCCATTGCCGGTCTGGTGGTCTTTTTTAATCGTCGACAGATCCGGCGCCGCAAAAGCACCCTGGTGACCATTGTATTTATATGGCTGGTGTGTGTGGGCGTACAGCGGTTTGCGGTGCCTTTTCTTTTTCAGCATGTGTTGCAAAAGCACCAGGTAGAACGGATTTTTTCCCTTTTTGGAAAAGACAATCCCTACGTCAAGGTGCCGGGTGCAATTGAGCTGGGCAGCGCTGCGGCTAAAAAAGAAGGTGTGAACGACTACAACGTACGCCAGTCCAAAATTGCCATAGGCAGTGGCGGCGTTATGGGCAAAGGTTTGTTGAGCGGTACCCAAACCCGCTACGACTTTGTGCCGGAGCAGCGTACCGATTTTATTTTCTGCACCATTGGCGAAGGCTTTGGCTTTGTGGGCACCACCGTTTTGCTTGTCATCTACCTGTTGTTGTTGTTCCGCATTATATCGGTGGCAGAGCGGCAGCGCAGCGTGTTCAGCCGGTGTTATGCCTATGGCGTAGCGGCCGTGTTCTTTTTACATATTGCCATCAACGTAGCCATGACGGTGGGGCTGGCGCCGGTCATTGGTATCCCGCTGCCGCTGGTAAGCTATGGCGGTACGGCCCTGCTCACGTTTACCATTTTGCTGTTCATCCTCATCCGCCTCGATGCCGATCGCCAGATGGTGTTGCGGTAGGGAAGTTTAAAGTTGAAGGTTTAATGTTTAAAGTTGATCGTTCACCAGTTCACAAGTTGGATCACAGATTCCGCAGATTTTAAAGAGCGGATTTCACAGTTGTATGAGACGTATAGACTTTTGAAAAAGTTGTCGTCTCATACAGATTAGCCCAGAATTGTTCAAAAGTCCATACGTCAATTCCAATGCTGAAAAATACCTGTACAGCTGGGCCTCCCGCTCCACCGTGGAGGGAGCAGAGGGAGGGGCCGCCTCTATGGGTTTTTAAAAGACTTTCTAGCTATCAACGAGCAACGAACAACAACCAACGATCCACCCTATGGTTTTTTGAAATAATACGGCAGGCTGTTGTACTACGCTTTAGCTTTGCTACGGTGTCGCTTTTAAAGGCGGGTAATTCTAATCATTATCAAAAAATCACAACATGACAGAACAACATAAAGAAAGCCCGGATCTAAGTTCCCCCTTCAGGGGGACAGGGGGCATTATTCCCTTGTCGGAAGGTTCGTTTACCGTGGACAATACCAAACTATTTGTACCTTTTAACGAAACCAGCGATGTATTGCAACAACGGCCTTCCGGCAGCTTGCTGGTGGAAATTCAGCCCTTTGTAGTGGTAACCTCCAAAGATGTGCTGCTGCTGGATACCGGCCTGGGCTTTGAAGATAGGGACGGACAGATGCAACTACACCAGAACCTGAAAAAAGCCGGCATTCAGCCCGAACAGGTAACCAAAGTACTGATGTCGCACCTGCATAAAGACCACGCCGGCGGCGTGTGCAAAGGCAAGGACCATGAGCATTTGAGCTTTCCCAACGCCACTTATTATGTGCAAAAGCGGGAGTTTGATTTTGCCATGGAAAGAGGCTTTCCTTCTTTTATACCCGATGAACTAAAGGCCCTCCAGGCCTCGCAACAGGTGCATTGGCTGCACGATGATGAAGGGGTGATTGACGGTTATATTTCGTACCTGCTTACCAGCGGCCACTCGCCTTACCACCAGGCGTTCTGGATAAAAGAAAACGGCGAAACCATCTTTTTTGGCGGCGATGAAGCCCCACAGCTGCAGCAAATGAAAGTGCGTTATAAAACCAAGTACGACTACAATCCGGATAAAGCCTTGCAGTTGCGCCAGCAGTGGTGGGAACAGGGCCAGCAGGAGGGCTGGAAGTTTTTGTTTTACCACGATATTAAAGAACCGGTATACGAGGGAAAGTGAAAATGTAAAATGAAAAAGTCAAAATGTAAAAAGGATTCTTTTATTTGAAAGCTGCTTCTATTTTTCATTTTTACTTTTTCATTTTGCATTTATTCGCCCGCTGCAAAACCCAGCTTGCGTTCAATGGCCTTGGGCAGTTGTGGCAGCTTTCTGCGCTCTATCAAAAAAGAAGTGAGCTGCGCAATTTCTTTAAAAATGTAATGCTTGTCGGCGGCGGCTTTCAGATAATCTTTTCCGCTGCTGCCGCCGGTACCTATGCGGGTGCCGATCATACGGTGCACCATGTTCATGTGCCGGTGCCGCCAGGTGCTCAGCTGTTCGTCTATCTCCAGTACGCTGTTGAGCAGCTGAAACGGCAGCTGCAGCAAAGGATAGCCACGGTACAGCATAATAAAAAGGGCAGCCCGGTTGGCCCTGGCCGATAAGGTATAATGCGTGGCGCGGTGCTGGAAAAATACTTCATCAAACGAGTCGATGTTGTCTTTTTCGGCTTCGGCCAGGCTGTGGGCATAACGGTTTTTATACTCCGCCCAAAACGGGTGTTCCTCCCCGCTTTCTGTGGCCGCAAAGCCCTTCCAGATTTCCCTGTCGTCAAAAAACGGCATGCGTTCCAACCAACTGTTCATCAGTTGCAGAAACGACTGGCCTTCTTCGGCGGCTTTGATCAGGTCAATATGCTCCTGCCGCAATTGGGCGGTGTAGTATTCTTTGCCGTGGCGGTATTCAAACTTCAGGCCCAGCTTGGCTTCCAGCAGCTTGAACTGCCAGCTTTGAAAACCGGAGGCAGGGCGCAGCATGTCCCTGAAATCCAGAAAATCCATCGGCGTCATGGTTTCCAGAATGTCGATCTGGTGCACCAGTACCCGCAGGATAACGGCCATGCGGTCCAGGCGGTGCACCACGGTTTGCAGCTCCGGCGAGTTGTCGTTGAGCGAAGGCTTGCGCATAATGGCTACTACCGAATCTGCCTCGTGGTGCAGTTGCTTGAACCACAGCTCGTAAGCCTGGTGAATGATAATAAACAGCATTTCGTCGTGTGCTGAAGCCTGGTGCCGGCTGCTTTCCAGGTCCTGCGCATTCAGAATTTTATCCAGCTGCAGGTAGTCGTGATAATGAACGGAACCGTCTGCCATAGCCTGAAGTTTTCGACGTTGAACTAATAGGTGTCTTTTACAAACTCGTAACCAATATCGCTGCGGTAATACATGCCTTCAAACTCTATTTTATCTATGACTTTTTTGGAAAGCTGCACGGCTTCATCCAGGTCTGCGGCTAAGGAGGTTACGCAAAGCACACGGCCGCCGCTGGTGACTACCTGATCGCCCTGCTGTTTGGTGCCGGCCTGAAAAATCAAAACACCCTCGGGTGTGGTCGTATCCAAACCTTCAATAGCAAAACCTTTTTGGTAATCGTTGGGGTAACCACCGCTAACGGCCATAATGGTGCAGGCGCTGCGCTCGTCAAAAGCAATGGATTGATTGCCCAGCTGCTGTTTGGCCGTGGCGATCAATAGCTCCACCAGGTCGCCTTTGATGCGGGGCATTACCACTTCTGTTTCAGGGTCGCCCATGCGGCAGTTGTATTCAATAACGTAAGGTTCGCCGTCTACCTTGATCAAACCAAAAAAGATAAAGCCTTTGTAATCCAGTGCTTCCTGCTGCAAGCCTTTGATGGTGGGCTCAATGATGTTGGTTTTTACTTTTTGCATAAACGCTTCATCGGCAAACGGCACCGGGCTGATGGCTCCCATGCCACCGGTATTAGGACCCGTGTCGCCTTCGCCTATGCGCTTGTAATCTTTGGCTTCGGGCAGCAGCACATAGCTTTTGCCATCGGTGAGTACAAAAACAGACAGCTCGATGCCGGACAAAAATGCCTCTACCACTACTTTTTTGCTGGCATCGCCAAACTTGGACTGCCGGATCATTTGTTCATATTCCTCAATGGCTTCAACCGTGCTCTGGCAGATCACTACGCCTTTGCCGGCCGCCAGTCCATCGGCTTTTAATACAATGGGCAGGTCGTGGTTGTTCAGGTAATCCACCCCCGCCTGGTAGTTTTCGGCCGTAAACTCCTGGTAGGCTGCGGTGGGGATGCCGTGGCGCTGCATAAACGCTTTTGCAAAGGCTTTGCTGCCTTCCAGCTGGGCGGCCTGTTGCGACGGGCCAATGACCAGCAGGGAGGGCAGTTCTTTTTTCAAATGCGCTACAATGCCTTTTACCAACGGTTCTTCGGGGCCCACAATCAATAGCTCGATCTGGTGTTCGGTACAGGCCCTGGTGATGGCGGCAAAATCGGTTACGGAAAAAGAAAGATTGGTGCCGAGCTGTGCGGTGCCGGGGTTGCCTGGGGCAATGAATAACTGGGAACACTGCTTGCTTTGGGCTATTTTCCAGGCCAGTGCATGCTCCCGGCCGCCGGAACCTAATAGTAAAATATTCATGTAAAAGCTAATCTATTGATGTGTTGCGAAGTTCGGGCAAGATTGTTAAAGATGAAGGGCAATAATTTTTACGTTATTTATTTGTGTATTTTGGCCGGCATTAACCCTTTCACTAAAACACACACTTACTCAAATTTGTCAGTATGAGTGACATCTCCAAGGATTCCGTACAACAAAAAGGACACCCCAAAGGTCTTTATGTGTTATTTGCAACAGAAATGTGGGAGCGCTTTAGCTACTATGGTATGAGAGCGGTGCTGGTGCTCTTTCTGATCAATGCTTTACAGTATGAAGAAGCATTTGCCGCCAACATCTATGGCAGCTATACCAGCCTGGTTTACTTAACGCCTTTGGTGGGTGGTTACGTAGCCGACCGTTTCTGGGGCAACCGGCGCTCCATTTTAATGGGGGGATTATTGATGGCCCTGGGGCAGTTTATGCTGTTCTTTTGCGCCAGCTTGTTTCAAACCAATGTGGATGTCTCTCAAATCTTGTTTTATTCGGGTCTTGCCTTTTTAATTGTAGGTAATGGCTTTTTCAAACCCAATATTTCTTCCATGGTGGGGCAGTTGTACCCCGCGGGTGATAAACGCCTGGATGCCGCCTACACGATCTTTTACATGGGTATTAATGCCGGTGGTTTCTTAGGTCCATTGGTGTGCGGTTATGTAGGTGAAAGAACCGGCCAGCCTGAATATTTTAAATACGCTTTCCTGGCTGCCGGTATTGGTATGCTGTTAAGCGTGGTGATCTTTGAATATTTTAAAAACAAATACATCCGCAGTGCAGAAGGCGCGCCCATTGGCATGCAGCCGGCAGCGGCCAAAGAAAGCAACAGCATTTTGCGCAACTCGTTCAACCCGCTGGTTTTGTTGGGTATTTTGGGTTTTGCCGGTTTGGTGCTGGGTGTTTTATATATCGATATCAATAAGTTTGGCGTCCTGATCTGGATGTTGCCGGCGGCAGTGATCGCTATTGGGGCCATGATCTTTACCGATAAAAACCTGAACCGGAATGAAACACAGCAGATCCTTGTGATCTTTATCCTGGCTTTTTTTGTGATCTTTTTCTGGAGTGCCTTTGAACAGGCGGGTGCTTCGCTTACGTTCTTTACCGATAAGCAAACCGACCGCTTTATTGGTTCGTGGGAAGTGCCGGCCTCCTGGTTCCAGTCGCTCAATTCAGCCTTTGTTATTTTGTTTGCCCCGGTAATGGCTTTTATCTGGCTGCGCCTGGGCAATGCCAACCGCGAGCCGGCCTCACCCTTTAAAATGGCCATTGGTTTGTTCCTCTTATCGCTGGGCTACCTGGTGATAGCCTTTGGGGTAAAAGGAGTAGGCGCTACCGAAAAAGCCAGCATGATCTGGCTGGTAGCCATGTACCTGCTGCATACCCTGGGTGAACTGTGTTTATCGCCTATTGGCTTAAGCCTGGTAAACAAGCTGGCACCTTTCCGCTTTGCCTCTTTATTAATGGCGGTGTGGTTCCTGGCCAATGCCGCGGCCAATAAATTAGCCGGTGTACTCAGTGCTTTATACCCGGCCAATGGCGCCACTTCTTTCCTGGGATACCAGATGAACAACATTTACGATTTCTTTATGCTGTTCGTGGTGATGAGCGGTGTGGCTGCAATTATCTTATTTATCCTTTCCAGAACACTGCTGCGCATGATGCACGGTGTTCGTTAATACTTTAAACTGAACCAATGGGTGGCGCATCAAGGTGGCCACCCATTTTGCTTTTAATCAAACTACCATGTGGAGCAAACATCCTAAAGCCCTTCCGTACCTGTTTTTTTCCGAAATGTGGGAACGCTTCGGCTACTACCTGATGATCGGCATTTTTACCCTTTACCTCAAAGATGTAAAAGAAGGTTTTGCCATGACCGAGGCCGAATCGGCCGACCTGTACGGAACCTTTATTGCCCTGGTGTTTTTAACGCCTTTCCTCGGCGGTCTGATTGCCGACCGCTACTGGGGCTACCGAAAATCCATCGTTATCGGGGGGCTGATGATGGGCGCCGGCTACTGCCTGATGTCGATACACAGCCTGACGATGCTGTACGTCAGCATGATACTGGTGATTGCCGGTAATGGTTTTTTCAAGCCCAATATATCCACGCTGTTGGGCAATGTGTACTCCACGCCCGAGTACGAAGAAAAAAAGGATGTGGGCTTCAACATCTTTTACATGGGCATCAACATCGGCGCTTTTATCTGCAATTTTTTTGGGGCTGTTTTGTACATCACCATCGGCTGGGGCGCCGCCTTTATTGCGGCCGGCGTGGGCATGTTCCTGGGGGTTATCATCTTTTTGATTGGTACCCGGCATTATGTTGCCTACGATGTGAAAAAAGGCGTTCGCGAGGGCGATATGTCGTTTACCAGAATTGTACTGGTGATCCTGGTGCCCTCGATCATAGCCGGTGTTATCGGCTGGATGATTCCCGGCGCTTTAGTAGGTTCCGACTCTACCGATGCTTTTATTTTTGCCTGCCTGCCGGTAATCTATTTTTATGCCTCGCTTTATTTCAAAGCCCATCCGGATGAAAAAAGACCCATTGCCGCCCTGCTGGCCATCTTTGCCGTGGTAGTGCTGTTTTGGGCGGTGTTCAAGCAAAATGGCTCTGCCCTCAATACCTGGGCTGACCGCTATACCGACCGTGAAGTAACCGGTGTGGCCCAATCGGTTTTTGAAAAGGTGAACCTGTCGCAGTCGCTGCCGTACCAAAAAGATTCGGTACCGGCCTACGATGAGCAGTTCCGGATTCAAAAAGAAGACGGCAACGTGGTAAAAGAATACAACTACCACTACTACTTTAAAAACGTGGGGGAGGAAAGCAAACCAGCCGATGGCAACGAAGTAAGCCTGTGGGCGACCAACCTGAGTCAGTCTATCAACCCCTTTTGGGTAATCGTACTAACGCCTCTGATCGTAGCCTTTTTTACCTGGCTGCGCCGCAACAACCGAGAGCCTTCCACCGCCACTAAAATTGCCTTTGGATTGTTGATTTCTGCCTTGTCGGCCCTGGTGATGGTTGCCGCTGTGTATGCCAGCAACAACGGTACGGAAAAAGCCAGTGTGCTGTGGCTCATTGCCTCTTATGGGGTCATTACCATTGGCGAATTGTTTTTAAGTCCCATGGGTTTGTCGCTGGTGTCCAAGCTCAGCCCGGTCCGTATTACCTCGCTGATGATGGGCGGTTGGTTCCTGGCTACTTCTATTGGTAATAAACTGTCCGGCGTACTGGCCACCATGTGGGATGAGTACGATAACAAGGCCAATTACTTTTTCCTCAATTTCATTCTGCTGATAGCCGCTGCGGGTATGTGTTTTGCCATGCTGCGCTGGCTCAATAAGATCATGGCGGAGAAAGGGGTGAAGTAGGGGAGGAAGAGAGCAGTCCACAGTCGACAGGCGACAGTCCACAGAAGAAGTGATAAGTGGTAAGTTTTGAGTAATAAGTAAAGAAGGCAGAAGGCGGAAAGCTGAAGGCAAAAGTGAAAAGGCAAAACCAAAAAGCAGGACAGCCAGACTGGTTCTGCGCCTTATCCCGCTCTGGCTTCAGATGCGTATTGCTATAGGAACAGGGTAGCGGGATACCGCGCCTGCAGTAGTTTGCCTTAACACGCAAAAAGGTTGAACTCTTTTAAAAACCCATATCAAAGAACTTTTCAAATTATCTACAGACCATAAAGAAAGATACACTCAGTAATGAGGGTTGCTGTGCGTGGGCAAGGCCAAACGGGCGGAGCGATCGGGTTGGCCTTGAACTTTTTGCTTACTGTTTCGGGGAGAAAAAGTAAGAAGCGCTACCTACAGGAGTTTAAACCATAGTCATAGGAAATCAATAAAGAAATTCCATATGGGTTTTTAAAGAAGTTACCAGGAGATGCTGAAACAAGTTCTGCATGACAGGAGCAGTAGGCAATGCAACTCCTTTAAAAACCCATATCTGCAGGAAATGCGTCACCGCAACCCTCCACTAAGGCAAACCGTTTAATTCCTTACATTTAAGTCTTTCAACAACTGCTTATGGCTGAACACTCGCATTTCAAACCTTTTGTAGCGCCGGAGGCCCGGGTAAAAGAATTAACCGTCAAGTCTATTTTACTGGGCTGCTTATTTGGGGTCATCTTTGGTGCGGCTACCGTCTACCTGGCCCTGAAAGCCGGCCTTACCGTCAGTGCTTCCATTCCCATTGCGGTGATTGCCATAACGCTGGGCCGCCGCTTTTTTAAAACCACTATTTTAGAAAACAACATTATTCAAACCACCGGCAGTGCCGGCGAAAGCATAGCGGCCGGCGTGGCCTTTACGCTGCCGGGCTTTTTGTTTCTTTCCACCGCCGACAGTGCCGAGTACTTTAATTATCTCACCATATTGATCCTGGCCATTGTAGGCGGCCTGCTGGGTACGTTGCTGATGGTGCCACTGCGCCGGGCCCTGATTGTAAACGAACACAAAAACCTGCCCTACCCCGAAGGCACTGCCTGCGGTGATGTATTGAAGGCCGGTGAAAAAGGCGGCGACTTTGCCAAAACCGCCTTTTGGGGTTTGGGCGTAGCCTTTGGTTATGCCATGCTGCAAAAAGTATTTCGGGTCATAGCCGAAACGCCGACCGCTGCTACGGCGGCCACCAACAAATTTTTTCCCTCCGCCCAGGTAAGCGGTGAAATCACGCCTGAGTATCTGGGTGTGGGTTATATCATCGGGCCGCGTATTGCCGGTGTGCTGGTAGCCGGCGGGGTGCTCAGCTGGCTGGTACTCATTCCGCTGTTGTCCTCTATTGTTCCGCCCGATACCATTGCTGCACAACTAGTCAAATTAGGTTACCTGGCCGATGTAACAACAGCCGGTGGCCGGGGCAACTGGAACCCGGTAACCCATACGTTTGACGATTACGCATCGGCTATTTATTACGCGTTTATCCGCCAGATTGGTGCCGGAGCGGTGGCGGCGGGTGGTATTATTACCCTGATCAAAACCTTGCCTACCATTACCAAGTCCATTAAAAGCAGTGTGGCGACTTTAAAAAATACCAAAGAAGAAAAAGAAGCGGTCGTGCGCACAGAAAAAGACCTGAGCCTGAAAATAGTAGCGCTGGGTAGCCTGGGCCTGGTGGCTTTGATTACCATCCTGCCGCAGGTGCCCGGCGACAGCATTTTGCAAAAGCTATTAATCGGCGTTCTGGTGGTACTTTTCGGCGCCTTGTTTGTAACGGTTTCTTCCCGCATTGTAGGTTTGATCGGGTCGTCCAACAACCCAATCAGCGGTATGACCATAGCCACGG
>JAEWAC010000312.1 GCA_023391895.1 Bacteroidota bacterium | reverse complement strand
TGGTAGAGTTATCAAACGCTTACCTGCCAAACTCATCCCTGAAGCCGGCTGTGGCAGATAGGCTGGCAGATAAGCTGTGAATCATTGATCTATGTATCGAGGGTTTAATATAAACAACCTGCCTCAGCCATTAAACAGTAAAATGGAGTCACGGAAATTGTAATTTTTTTGTGGAAAAGTGGAGGTGGTAAACCTCCACTAAAATGCGGTTGTGGTCATCAGAAAATAACAAGCCTCTGCCTATCGGCCTGCCCAACTTCTTTAAAAACCCATAGGCTTTTATCCAGGCTGCAGCCATACTACCTTTTGTTCGGGTGTATGGTCTTTTGAAAGAATGTGTTTATACAAATCGGGGCGGCGGGCTTTTTTATAACGGGTACCGCCGGCTTTTTCTATTTTATCGTAGGTGCAGGTAGCTATGGTGATTTCATTGCCTAACGAACGGCATTCGGCCACCACATCGCCAAAGGGATCCAGGATCATGGAGCAGCCGTTCTTCAACTGGTCATCGTCCATACCAATGGGGTTGGCAAAAACCGCATAAATGGCATTGTCATAGGCGCGGGAAGGCAGCCACTTCATCAGCCAGGCACGGCCTTTCATGCCATCAAACTCCAGGCGTAAGGAGGTGGGGTCCACTTCCCGGTTTTCCCATAGTTTAGGATCCACAAAACCGGCGCCGGGCCGGGTAGAAGGCGTGCACATGGTAACGTGCGGCATAAAAATAATATCGGCGCCCAGCAGGTTGGTAGCCCTTACGTTTTCAATAATGTTGTTGTCGTAGCAGATCAAAATACCGCATTTCCAGCCCCTGAGCTCAAACACCGTATAAGCATTGCCGGGCGTAATGTGCGGGTTGATGAACGGGTGCAGCTTGCGGTGCCTGGCCACAAAGCCGTTTTCATCCACGCATACTACGGCTTTATAAATTTTGTCGTCTTTATCTTTTTCAAACAGGCCGGCCAGTAGGGCAATGTTATGCTTTTGGGCAATGCGTATCAATTGTTGGGTGCTTTCACCATCCGGTATCAGTTCCGATAGATCCAGCATTTGCTCTTTGGAAAGGTGGCGGGCAAAAGTGTATCCGGTAACAGAGCATTCATGAAAGGCAATCACCTCCGCACCTTGTGCCGCCGCTTGACCAGACAATTCATCTATGATTTGAAGATTATATGCTTTATCGCCGCTTTTATTTTCAAACTGGGCCGTGGCAATTTTGATGGGTTTCATAATCTGCTATTTACTACTTGCTTTACAAATTAAGTTTTGTATGGATAATAGCAAAATCGGGAAGGTGATTGGAGTGATAACCGGAAGCTGCGGTAAAAAATCAGGGTGTCTGACAGCTCGATCTTTACAGGAATGAAGTGGTGTTTATTTCCATTCATTCTCCATCTTTTTAAGCCACTGGGATAAGGGATTGTTTAAAGCATCGTGTGTGTGCATCAACCACAATAACAGGGTTTGTGCCTCTTTTATTTCCTGGTCGGTGATGTTTAGGACTACCGGCGATTGGGGATGAAGGATCTCTTTTTTTCGGCTGGCTAAGTAGGTCAGCTTTTCAAATTGGCTGTCGCTATCATCTGGCTGATCGGCCTGGAAAACCCGGGCGAAAATGTTGAGGGTAAACCTGAGCAAGGAAACCAGTTCCTGAAAGTCGTCTTTTACCTGGACGTTGCCCTGGCTGTCTAAAACCACCTTTTTTTCATGCAGCACGGCCATCTCTGTCCATGAAATAGGATTGTTATCGTCATTATCTATGATGGTTTTGATCTTTACCAGTTCCTTGATGACATGGATATAAGTATCAAGAATGGAAAAAAGGTTGTTTACAAAAAGCCTCCTGTAAAAGGAATCATTCATCCGTTCCTGCTGTTGAAAATTGTGGATGCCTTTTATTTCACTAATGACCCAATACCACAATTTTAACCGGTTTTCCAGGTGATCTTTTATAGTCATAATGCATGATTGTTGGTTATCCTGTATCAGTGCAGAAGAAGAGCCGTTCAATCTTTTATATAGCTTCACAAGCTTCTTTACCTGATAACAATGAAGACTCATTTCAATTTATTGAAATATTTTCAAAAGCCCGTACGGCTTGTACTGAATAAATAAAGTGGTTGAACAGGATAACTTACTCCAGCCCCAATTCCTGCACTGGGTCCCAGAAAAGTTGGTGGAAGTTTTGCACCTGGTCGTCTTTTACGCTGATGCCTTCCTGCTCCAGCAGTTCCTGCATGCGGGTGGGGGTGCCAAAGTGCATTTTACCGGTGAGCAATCCGGTGCGGTTCACAACGCGGTGAGCCGGTACTTTAGGTTTTATAGCATGGGCATTGTTCATGGCCCAGCCTACCATGCGGGCTGATTTTTGGGTGCCCAGTGCCGCCGCAATGGCACCGTAAGAAGTCACCCGCCCTTTGGGTATCTGCCGTACCACTTCGTACACCAGTTCAAAGAAAGGTTCGTCGCGCCGGCCGGAGGGCACTACCGGTTTTAATTTGTCAGCAGGTTCTTTTTTAGAAGCCATTACAGGTCGTTGGTTTCGTTGGAGGGGTTGTTTTGCCGTCTTTCTAAAAGATCGGTGCGTTTGGGTTCGGGTACGGCTTCATAATCGTACGGACAATGTTTACAACCCATACCGCAGCAGTAGCCCCTTTCCAAATGGTATTGTTCAGTAAACACTACCAGGCCGCCCTTCCAGTAGTAATGCTTTCCCTCAACTAACGGCTGCTTCATTTTTCAACTCCTCGTGTAAGACTGCATCCAATTCTTTGCCGGGAATGGTTGGGGGCAGGCTGAAACAAATATAATGAATGCGGTTGCTTTGGGCAATGTCCAGGCTTTCGTAATGCGTTTTGATCTGCAGCTCCGGCTTTACCACTTCCTGTGCATAAATGTTGTCGCTGGCTTCCAGCAGGGTGCAGCCATACATCTGTATCACCCGCAGGGTAAACTGGTACAGGTTAGGACTGTCTGTTTTTAAATGAATACGGCCGCCCGGCTGAAGCAACTGCTGGTACATGCGCAAAAACTTGGGGTGCGTCAGCCGTTTTTTGTCCTTGGAAAGGCGCAGCTGCGGGTCGGGAAACGTAATCCAGATTTCATTCACTTCACCCGGCGCAAAAAAGTTATTGATGCCATCAATCTGTATGCGCAGAAAAGCCACGTTGGTCAGGTTTTGCTGCAAGGCTTTTTTAGCGCCCACCCAAATGCGGTTGCCTTTTTGGTCTACACCAATAAAGTTCCGGCCGGGGTACAACTGCGCCAATTCAACAGCGTACTCGCCTTTGCCGCAGGCTAGCTCCAGGGTGATGGGATATGGGTTTTTAAAGAACTGGTTCCAGCCACCTTTTATGTCTTTGGGGTACTGCAATACATTACTGAACGTTTCCAACTCCGCAAATCGAACCAGCTTTTTCTGACCCATGTCAATCAATTAAAAATGCAAAATGAAAAAAATACTAAATACGACATCCGACATCCAAAAATCAGACATCTTAAGAGACTTTCTTTTTATCAAACATCAACCCCTGCACTTTCTCCTTGTCTTCTTTTTCCTTTTTCAGGTCGAACATGGTACCAAATACATGATCCCAAAGGGTGGAACTCACGCCAAAACCTTTGTGCTCGTCTTTGTAATGATGCAGGTGGTGGTTGCGCCACAGCGGTTTCATCCATTTAAAAGGCGGGTTCCAGGCATGAATGGCGTAGTGCATGGAGGCATACAGCAAATAACCCAGCATAAAACCCGGGAAAAAAGGAAAGCTATAACGACCCATCAGCAAATACATAAGACCAAAAATGGAAGCGGCCAAAATAATGCTGGGCACCGGCGGCATAAACAGGCGCTCGCGGTCACGCGGGTAATGGTGGTGGTTGCCGTGCATGATGTATACAAACTTTTGCGCTCTTTCGCTTTCGGCTATCCAGTGAAAAGCATAGCGATGCGCCAGGTATTCGAAAAACGTCCAGAAGAACATGCCCGCCAAAAACAGCAACAGCGACATGCCTCCCGTAAAGCCCTGCGCCTTGGCTGCATAAATAGGCAAGCCAATAATGAACGGCAGGTACATGCCCCAGATCACCAGCGGGTTGGCTTTGGTCAGCATTTCCAGGTAAGGATTCTTAAACAGTCGTGCCTGGCCTTTATTATGGATCTTCTCGAATTTCATAAGCGAATCACGTTTGCAGTGCAAAAATACGGTTACAAAAACAATAAGTGCCCCATTGCAGCGGGTAGAAGCGTTAATATTCGCCATTGTTTATCAACAGGTCATCGATCCGCACCAGCTCGTATCCTTTTTGTTTTGCATACGTTATCAATTGCGGCAGCAGGTGGTAAAACTTGTCGGTTCTTTTGCTGTCGGTACCAATGTGGGACAGCAGTATAAAACCGTTCAACCCGCTGGCGCTGCGCTGCTCATAGTTGAGGATGGATTGCAGAATGGTTTTGGAGTCTCGGTAATTTTTTGCATCAGGTGTAGTGTAGTCGGCATGGCTCAGCGTGCCGGGACTGAAGTTGACCAGTTGCAGACCTGCTTTTTTTGTCCAGGCGGCAATGGTATCGTTGTACCACTCGTAGGGTGGCAGAAAGTAAGAAGCGTCTTTTTTGCCGATGCCCAACTTCTTTAATTCCCCATAGTTGTTCCGCAGATCTTGCGTAAACTGTTGCTTTGTTACCAGCAAACTATCGCGATTGCTCCAGTCGCAGTACAGCAGGTGCTCGTCACTATGGGCGCCTAAATAATGGCCGTCTCGCCGCAAGGCCCGTATAGTGTTTTGAAAAGATTTGTTGCGGTAAAAGCGCCCGGTAAAAAAGAAGGAAGCCTTGATGTTGTTTTCCTTCAATGTTTTGATGATAAAAGCGCCACCATCCGCAAATTCGTCGCCGGTAAAAACCAGTGCTATTTTTTTCTGCGTGGAATCGCCGCGGGTGATGGCCCCTTTTACATAAGTGTAATTCTTATCTACTTTTTTTTTACGCCACCTTTGGCTTCCGCTTCTTTGGCGGCCAACAGGTAAATCAGCGAGGCGGTACCATCCATGGTGGGCTCGTTGGTGCTGTAGTCGCCGTAGTCATCATGATACACCACCAGGTCGCTTTGAAATTGTGCATATTCATCGGGCTGGTAGAGCGTAATACCTATGAGGTTTTTATAGATATTGCCATATACCGGTCCGTCTACCAAACCGCCATCAATGGGATATTTTTTTAAATGCGTAAAAGCCGAATGCGGGTCTACCGGCGTGTCGCCCCAGGCCGGCAAGCCATACACCATGGAAGTGCCCCAGGGATTGCAGCCAAACAACCAGTCCAGGTTGGCCTGTTCCAGTTCTTCAAACTGGGTGTCGCCGGTGAGTTGTTTGTACCAGTAGCATTGTGTAGCAAATGCGGTCGTCAGGTTGTTGCTGCACCAGATGAACGGCACGCCGCGGTAAAAAGCGTTTTGTTTGGCTTTGTTCCATACGGCCTGGATGCCTTGTCTGTAATAACCCACAACGGTATCGCGTTGGGCACCTTTCAGTTGTTTGGCCAGCTCGTAATGCCCTACGTTAATGAAAGGATACCACTGGTAATGGTGGGCCGTATCAGAACCCAGCCAGGGCGTCAGCTTTTCCTGTTGTGCATATTCTAACGCCACTTTTTTGTAATCGCTGGCTTTGCTGTCCTGGTACCGGCTCAATGCTGCCGCTGCCAGTTCCATGTCATCCACCCAGTTGTCTTCGGCATAGATGTAAGGTGATTTGACCGAAGCGGTTTGGGTAACGCCTAGTTTTTTATGCGCATAGTCAAAAGCGGATATAGACTTTTGAAACAATTGGTTGCTATAGGCCGGGTCAATGTTTTGATATAGTTGTGCACCCAGGGCAAAAGCGCTGGTAAACTTACCGGCGGTGGAAGATGTGCCCCGCGTGTTGTTCATAAACTTGCCGCGCTGCTGCGGCTCGCCGGTAACAAAGTAAACCGGCCGCTCAAAGCCCCGGCCATAAAACGTATCCTGCTTGGGAATGCGCATGCCCATATGATCGCGGTCGTCGGCAATCTGGTTGTACATATGGTCTTTGTTGGGATGCATTTTCTGCAGCCAGTCCAGTCCCCACTTGGCTTCGTCCAGCACATCGGCGGTGCTGTTGCTGCCTTCCAGACCATTGGCCTGGTGCTGGTCGGTAAATACGTTTTTAAAATCCCTATACGCCATCAGCAGGTGGTAGGTAGCATTGGCCGATGTGGTTACATACTGCAGGTAGTCGGAGGCATCATGCCAGCCGCCGGTGGCATCAATGCGGGTGCTGTCCGGCATGGGACCATACAATGTATAACCATCAAACGTATGGCAGCTGTCTTTTAAAAATGGGTTGAAGCCGCAGCGTTGCTGGCGCATATACCGCAGCGCAAAATCGGCCGTGCCTTTGTATACATCCGCACCAATTTTAAAGTGGGGCGATTTGATGTTGCCGGTTTTCAGATAGTAAGTTCCCGGTTTGTTATAGCCCGAAAAATTAAGCCGGTAGGTTTGTGTAAAAGGACCATAGGCACCAAAGGCTTTGCCTGCCTTACCGGTGAAAACAACTTTGCCAGTTGCCGAATCCACCAACTGAAAACTGGTTAATTGTTGGTTTTCTTTGCTACCCCAAACGGCCACTTTTTTGCCGGCGGGAGTATAGCCTAATTGATTGATACGGATCCAGGCTTGTTCGTTGTTATTTGTAAAAGAAGTACTAATAAGAAGTGTTAGTAAGGCAAGGGCTGCAAACGTTTTCATGCCCGTAAATTACGGCAATTTGTTTCATATGAAGAACCATTGAAGCGATGGTGTGTTTTGTGCATTGTTGAAAAAGGTCGATATGGGGTTTAGAAGAAGTTGAATAGCTGAACGTTGGTAGTTGATCGTCAGAAAAGCTTTTAAAAACCCATACAGCTTGTTATCCGATCTGCTAAACCTTTCTGGCGGTCAACTGTCAACAATTCAACTTCTTCAAAACCCCATGTTGGTTCCTCCCTCTGATCCCTCCCCGGTGGAGCGGGAGGCCTGGCAATGGATTACAATTTAGCATTGGAATTGACCTATGAGCTTTTGAATGTTTTTCAGCTATAGTTGACGGATGACAGTTGACAGCAGGGAACTTCTTCAAAAACCCATACTTAACTATTCAACTTATCATCCTTTCAACTTCTTAAAAAGCCCATATCGGTTTGTAAAGTCATTCTCTGTTCTTAAAGCTATTCCAATGAACAAAGAACCCTCCCACCTGTCATGCCGAACTTGTTTCGGCATGACAGGTGGG
>JAEWAC010000231.1 GCA_023391895.1 Bacteroidota bacterium | reverse complement strand
ACCACCTTTGGGTTTATATGCTACACTATCAGAACCGTGCAGGTTGTAGGCTTCTATGAGCAGGTAAACCGCGGAGGTGGACAGGCCACTGAGATCGGACAGATAGGCAGCGGTTACATGGTAGGCCGCTGTGAGGTACAGGCACTGCCAGCGCCGGTACAGCTCCTTGGTCGGGGCCTGTTGCATCCGCTCTTTCAACGCCTCACCGCTAAGATGAGCCGCCAATTTCAACGTACGCATTACATAGCTTTCCTTAAAGGTACCTATCCTATTTTATTAATGTAGATCACAAGTTGGTATAAGTTCAGAGTTGTTTAAAAGCCCATACGTCAATTCTATTGCTGAAAAATACCTGCTGCCGGACCTCCCTCTCCTTACGGGAGGGATCGAAGGAGGGGTCACTTTATGGACTTTTGAATAAGTTTGATTTTATAGACAACGGATAGCAGCCTGGAAAAGTGTAGGAAAACTTTATTCAAATGTTGAATACTGTAGCACTCTTTACCAAGCTGCCTGTTGTGTGTAGCTTTTTTATTTCTGCTGGTGTTGTTCGTTGAAGCTCACCATCCAGTTTACACCAAATTTATCGGTCAGCATGCCGAAATAATCGCCCCAAAAGGTGTTGTTCAACGGCATTGTAATTTGGCCTCCTGCTGACAGGGCATTAAAAATTTTATCGGTTTCTTCTTTGCTGTCGGCAGTGATCGATACGGAAAAATTATTGCCTTGTTTAAAAGTGGGCGCCCATTCCTCACCGCAATCGCTTCCCATCAAGATGGAGGTTCCGATTGGTAATGAAACGTGCATCACTTTATTTTTATCTGCTTCAGGCACTTTATATTCTTCACTTTCAGGCATTTCGCCAAAGCGGCCAATGTAGGCAAATTCGCCTCCGAAAACGGATTTATAAAAGTTAAACGCTTCTTCACAATTGCCATTGAAATTTAAATACGTGTTGGTTGTTGCCATTGTTTAGATATTTTAAAAGTGAAGTTTGAATTGGATGGAATTATACACCGAATTGTCTTAAATGATGATCAAGATGTTTGTAGAACATGATGTTCCATTCTGCCCCTGTCATTTTTCCAAACGAAAAGTTCTCCTTCCCATCAAAATGCGCTTTACCTAAGTTTTGCGTCTTTACAATATTGTCAATGAGTTTTGTTTTTTCTTTCTCAAAATCTTTATGGTCAGCTATTATAAAATCAGGTGCTGTACGGCCATTTTTCTTGTACGGTTGTTCACTCACTACATACTTCTTCACAAAATTTTTCAACATAAATTTCATGAAGGCATTGGGTTTTTTGAACCTTTCGGGTTCATACGTAAAGGCATAGGTTACATTGCAGTGAGCCAGCATTTGGCCAACATTCATTTTTCCCCATTGTGCCTGCGATTGGCTTTGTAAACGGTTGATCCGGTCAATCATTTCGTTTGCCACTTCTTTTTCGAAGATGTCTTTGATCATTTTTATAAAGTCTTTTTTTTACTACTTGTATTTTTCCTGCAGGAATGCTATGGTGGATTGCATGAGCTTTTTAAGAACATCCTGGTTGATGTCGGATAGTTTTTTTACATAGATACAGCTTTTGCCCATTTTGAATTTCCCTAATTCTTTCAAGAGTTCATCTTGTCCTGCACCGCCCGAATATACGTAGAGTGAAATAGCTGCCTTACGGGGTGAAAAGCCTACCAATGGCCAATCACCTTCTTGCCGGCTTCTTTCTGATTTGTAATGATACTTTCCAAAGCCAATCATAGAAGGACCCCACATTTGAGGCTTGTAGCCGGTAACATCCTGCATCAGTTGTAATAGTTCAAAGCTGTCCTTTCGTTTTTGTTCGGTATCGGCAAATGAGCGGATGAATTCGTGAACGTTAACGTCCGTTGGTTTTGTTTTTATTTCAGCCATAAATATTTGATTGTTGAAGAGTGTTTCGGTAAAAGTTGTGCACAAAGGTTAACTGTTTGCTGGGATTACGGAAATGTTAAAAACTTCAGCTTGACCTTTGTTTTATTGCTCAATAAAGATATTGTGTTTGGACAGTGTACTTCAGCAAGTATTGCTTGAAACCTATCTTGTGAGCCGTTTTATACGTTTACCTGCTTTTATAAGTCATACTTTCAGTGATAGTAATATTATGACCTTCATATGTTTTACTTCCATTTGGCCCATCAAAGCTTTTCATTGTTGATATTTTACCCATCGTATTGAGGACGAACTCTGACTTGTTAATTTTAGTTACATGTCCTTGAACCATCATAATTACATTGCGAGGAAATACATTACCCTTGAAAGGAAATGTAAGCATGTTAGTCTGTGTTATAGTCCAAGTTGAACTGATGTCTTGCTGGGAGGAGTTACACATGTCCTTTATATACAAATTTCCATTGGGTTGAAAATGGTAGGTCGTTTGCTGCTCACAACTTTTGAGTATAAAAGAAGTGTCGGTTCTAGTAACTGATTCTTCTTCAAGATTGCCGTTTGCGCTTATTGTCCATTTTGTAATACTGTCAACTTTAACAATCTCCGTTTTTACCGGCGACCATGAATGTTTCATCAGAATATCAGGTGCACTAAATGAGTATGCATCCTTCTTGTTACATGAAGTGATACAAAAATTAATTGCTAAAACTAAAATCGTTCTCATAGTGTTTAATTTAGAAGTTAGTTTCTAAAATGACTTACAACTTATTAAAATACACACTTTCTTGTTCCCTGTTCAACTGGTTATCAATTCAAGTGGGAGCAAGTGCTTTATCAAAGTGTCTGTTTTTGCAATAAAGAAAATAGGAGAAAACAGACTTTGCAAATTGCCCGGTTTAATTGATTGACTTACCTATAAAAACAACATCGAAAACCTCTAAAAAACCTAAAGCTTTTAGAAGTCATTTTAACGGCATTACAGCTACCGTAATAAGTTTACAGTATCGCGCTGCAATTTAAAGTTGCAGGGCTGCTTTAGCCTTTTAAAAGGATTGATAGGACTATTACAACAGCCTTATTGCTCTTGCTTCCAAGGTTTACTTGATGCGCACCAGGATCATTGTATCCAGCACTTCTTTCCTGGTGGCCGGGTTGATAAACTTTCCCTTCAGCCTGGACACCTGGTAATCGCGGTGTTCAAATCCTTCCAAAACCCCATATCCTTTGGCTTTTATTTCGGGCAGGTTGTTTTTGTCGGCCAACAGCCATACGGGTTGATTCTGCTGCATCACGGAGTCGTTAAATTCTTTATGCAGTTCCTGTGCGTAAAAGTTGTACGAGGTGCTGTATACACCCGGCCAGAAGTACACGTTTTTCGGATCTACTTTTTCTTTTGTAGCAAAGGCCAGTTCGTTGCCGCCCTGGTACGTGAGCAATTGTGGATAAAAGTTGCTGTTGAGCAAGTAAAAGATCAGCACCGTACTAGTTACGGAAATCACCACCATTTGCTGCACTTTGTTGCGCGACCGGTATAAAACAAAAACCACGGCAGCCAGTAACACCATAAAGCCAATAATGGCAAAAAGGTTTTGGATGGGGAAAGTCCAGATATTGATAGCAGCTACGGCCACTAAACCCAATATGCAAAGAATGCCCTGGGTTACCAGAATCGGTTGTATGTTTTTGCGCTTGCTGATATAGTTCGATAAATAACTGGCCGTTAAAACCGCACTGACCGGAAAAATAATGTTGAGGTAATGCGGCAGCTTAAAGCCCGATAAGCTGATGAGCAATCCCACTACGGCAAAGGTGCCCATCGTCAGCCACTCGAACCTGCGGGTTAAAAAACTTTTAAGTCGTGTGAAAAATGCAATGAACGCCAGTAGGCTCCAGGGCGCAAATGCCCAAAGAAAAGAATGCAGGAAAAAGAAGCGGTCGTTTTTACCATCGCCGCCAAAGCTGTCACCCTGAAAGCGTTCAAAGTTTTGCTGCCACAGAATAAAAGCCACACCGGAACGGCCGCTTTGACCACGGATCACTTTTTCAGGGTGCAGGTCAAACTGCAGGTAGTAGCAATACAAAACTGGCGAAATAAAAATGAAAAATGAAAAAATTAAAAGCAGGAAATGCCAGCTAAAGATCACCTTCCATTCCCTTTTGTAAGCAATATAAAATAAGGCGGATACGGCGGGTGTAAATACAGCAATATGCCCTTTGGTAGCAAAACCCAAAGCCAGACCCAGGGCAGCACCCAGCACGTTGATGACGCGTCCGGTTTGGATCCAGTCCACCAGCTGCCAGGTAGCAAAAATGATCGAAGCCGTTAAGATGGCGTCCATGCGCACATCGTTGTTGGCCACTATATACGCAAACGCTGAAGCGGTGATCAAAGCTGCCAGCCGGCCTACTTCTGTATGGTACAAACTTTTACCTAAGCGGAAGGTGGAATACGTACCGAGTATGGTGAATAAAAAAGAAGGAAACTTATAGGCAAAAGAGTTCACTCCAAAAATAGAGTAACTGAAAGCCGACAACCAGAAATGCAGGTGCGGTTTGTCCAGGTAATCATGTCCCAGGTCTACCAGGTTCACATAATCACCCGTCAGATACATGCGCAAGGCAATTGCGGCATGGTGCGCCGAGTCGTTGTCCATTAAGGGTACAAAAAGACCAATGCTGTACACCACGGCCAGCAGTGCAAATAGATAAAAATATTTGGCTTTCGATAAAAACTTGGGCTGCACTCAAAAAAACTTTGGTGCAAAGTAAGCTAACTATGCCGACATAGGCGACAGGTGGCAGTAGTTGACAGATGATAGGGCGCCTCCCTCGATCCCTCCCCGGCGGAGAGGGAGGCCTGGCAGCAGTTTTCTAATCAGCATTTGAATTGACGTATGGGCTTTTGAGCGTTTTTCTGCTGTTGCTTCAATTCATCCAACTTCTTCAAATACTCATATGGGTTTTTAAAGAAGTTGTTGATTGCTAAAAGCTATTCAAATAAACATAGTTCACTCACCTCTGTCACCCCGGCCCTGAGCCGGGATCTCCCGCACCTTCAGCCTCTTTTCTCTGTGTCTTGGTGTCTTCGTAGTTCAAAAATAACTTCTTCAAAATCCTATAGCGCAGGAGATGCCGAAACGAGTTCGGAATGACAGGTAAGATGGATTTGCAATAGCAATCCACCGCATGGTGCAAACAGAAAGAATCCTGACTTTTTCAAAACCTCATATGCCACACCCAACCTCTCAAAGACTCAACTTATCAACTCTTTCAAACACTCAACCTTCTTCAAAATCCCATATGCTTCTTACAAATCCGTGAAATCCTTATTAAATCCGTGTAATCTGCGATCCAACTCGTGAGCAAGTAAACAAGTGAACTTGAGAACTTAAAACTTACCACTTATAACTTCTTCAAAACTTCATCAGCCGTTCAGCTGCGGCTTCCAGGGTAGCTTCTTTTTTGGCAAAGCAAAAACGCAGCACCTGGTGGTTTACTTCGTGTTGATAAAAGGCAGACACAGGTATGGTGGCTACGCCGGCTTCCCGGGTTAAGCGAATGGCAAAGTCTTTTTCAGCTTCGTCTGACAGCTGGCTGTAAGAATAAATCTGGAAATAGCTGCCGTGGCTGGGCAGAGGTGTAAACTTAGTGCCTTGCATGAGGTTTTGAAAGAAATCCCGCTTTTGCTGTAGAAAGGCGCCCAGCTCGAGGTACGTTTCTTTTTGTTGTAGAAACTGCGCCAGGGCTACTTGTTTGGGTGTATCGCAGCTAAAACAGTTGTACTGGTGTACTTTTCTGAATTCCTGCATCAAGTAGGGCGAAGCAATGCTGTAGCCTAGCTTCCAGCCGGTGCAGTGGTACACTTTGCCAAACGAAAAGGAAACAAAGCTTCTTTCCAGCAGATCGGGATAGCGCAGAATGCTTTGATGGGCGATGCCGTCAAAGATCAAATGCTCATACACTTCGTCGCTAACGATAATGATCTCTGTATCTTTTACAATACTTCTTAATTGTTCAATATCGCTTTCGGTCAACACGGCCCCGGTTGGGTTATGCGGTGTGTTGATAATGATCATCCGGGTTTTTTCCGTTACCTTTTGTTTTACTACCGTCCAGTCAATTTGGTAGTCCGGGAACGTAAGCTGAATGGTGACCGCTATGGCGCCGTTCAGTTCAATAGCCGGTATATAACAATCATAAGCCGGTTCAAAAACGATCACCTCATCGCCGGGTTGCAGCACCGTGGTCATGGCGGTAAACAAAGCATAGGTACCGCCGGGTGTAATGGTTATTTGCGTATCGGGGTTGATGGTACTGTTGTATAACAATTGCGCTTTTTCAGCCAGTGCTTCGCGCAGCGGCATATAACCATTCATATGCGCATACTGGTTGTGGCCCGCCTTCATGGCTTCGTTTACCAGCGCTACCAGTTCCTCACTCATGGGGAAATCCGGAAAGCCCTGGCCCAGGTTGATGGCCTGGTGCTGCACCGCCAGCGAACTCATGACGGTAAAAATAGTGGTACCTACGTTGGGTAATTTCGATTGTATGTGCAAGGATGAAAGTTTAGAGTGTGAAAAAACAATGCGTGCTTTAGGACGTAATAATTGCCGTGGCTTCTATTTCAATTAAATACTCAGGGCCTATCAGTTGGCGAACTTCTATCATGGAAGTACAGGGCCTAATGTCGCCAAAAGCTTCGCCGTGGGCACGGCCGTACTCCTGCCAGCGGCTGATGTCGGTTACAAACATGCGGGTGCGCACCACGTCTTTGAGGCTGGCACCGGCCTGCAGCAGCACGCCTTCTATTTTCTGGATAATAAACTTGGTTTGCAGGTAGGCGTCGCCTTCACCAATCAGCTCGTTGTGCTCGTTAACGGCTACGGTGCCGGTTACCTCTATCACGTTGCCTACTTTTACCGCCCGGCTGTAGCCTACAACAGCCTCCCATTGGGCGCCAGAGGCGTAATTGATTCGTTTGTTGTCCATGGTTTATATTCTACCTGTTCTGGTTTTATCAGGGGCTGGCAGTGCATGCGCAGCAGCACCTGCGCCAGGGTCACCACATCTTTCTGGCAGTAAATGGCTATGCGGCTGAGGTCTCTTTCGGCCCAGTACACGCTGTTGACCATGCTGCCGTCAATATCGTCTTTGGGTGAAGGAATGCCCAGGATATGCGCCAGCAGTTTTAAAGATGTAAAGCTTTTATAATCGCCAAACTTCCACATTTCCATGGTATCGAGGTGGCGGATTTCCCAGGGCTTGCGGCCGGCAATCTGCAGGGCTTCGGGTATGGCAATGCCATTGATGATCATGCGGCGGCAGATGTAAGGATAGTCAAACTCTTTTCCGTTGTGGGCACACAACGACTTGTTCGGGTCGCCCGACCATTTTTTCAGCATTTCGGCAAAGTCGGTCAGCAGCTTTCTTTCATCGTCGCCTACAAAAGACTTGATGATGATTTTTTTATCTTCTCCGGTTCCTTGAATGCAGCCGCACGAAATGCAAATGATCTTTCCAAACTCGGCATAAATGCCGCTGCGGTTATACACCGTTTCCGGTGTGTCCGTTTCCTTGTTTTTGATAATGGTATTGGCCTTCATATCCCACATGTCCTTCCAGTCGGCGGGCATATGGTGGTAGGTTTCAAACTGGGAAACGGTTTCTATATCTAAAAAAAGAATGTTGTTGAAATTCATAAGCAGCCCCTCTTGAATTATAAATATTTATCGCCTGTATTGCGTTTTACTTCTGCTACGTATTCTTTAATGTCCTGCTCTTTTTCCTTATGACAGATCAGCAGCACGTCCTTGGTATCTACCACAATAAAATCATCCAGGCCTTGCAGCACCAGCAGCTTGTCGTTTTGGGCGTGCACCATGCAGCGGGTGGTGTCAAACACAATGACATTATCGCCCGCTACGGCATTGTCCAGGTAGTCTTTTTCCATGTTTTCCCAGGCGCTGTTCCAGGTGCCCAGGTCGCTCCATCCAAACGAGGCCGGAATAACGTATACATTACTGGCTTTTTCCATGATACCAAAATCAATGGAAATATTGGTGCATTGTGGATAAATGGTTTGAATGGCTTGCCGCTCTTCTTCGGTATTGAACTTGTGCTGCTCGGTATGAAACAGATCGTACATCTCCGGCAGGTACCGGTGAAAAGCTTCTATAATGCGTTTGGTTTGCCACACAAAAATGCCGGAGTTCCACAAAAAGTCGCCACTGGCAATAAAGGTTTCCGCCAGCTCTTTATTGGGCTTTTCGGTAAAGGTTTTTACCTTATGCAAAGAAGGCACTACTTCTGCCCCATCGTGCTGTATATAACCATAGCCGGTATTGGGGTAAGTGGGTTTGATGCCCAGGGTGATCAGCGCATTCAAGTCTTCTGAAAAACGCAGGGCATCTGCACATACCTTCAAAAACTTATCTTCTTCCAGTATCAGGTGGTCGGCTGGTGCTACAATCAGTTTAGCCTGGGGGTCTTTCTGCGCCAGCTTGAACGATATATAGGCAACGCAGGGCGCCGTGTTTTTGCGGAATGGTTCGCTGACAATATTTTCTGCCGGAAAATGGGGTAATTGTTCCTGGGTGATGCCTACATACTCGTCGGCTGTTACGATGTAAATGTTATTGAGGGAAGTAAGCTTTAAAAACCTGTCTACTGTTTGCTGTATCAGGGTTTTACCCGTACCCAGGATATCCAGGAACTGCTTGGGATGGCTGGTACGGCTTACCGGCCAAAAGCGGCTGCCTATACCGCCGGCCATAATGGCTACATATATATGCTGATGATCTTTGCTTTCTGTTCTGGTTACCATTTCTGTTATTTATTAAATCAAACCTTCTTTCACAAGATCGTGCAGGTGTATAATACCAAGGTACTTATCATTATCCACAACTACCAAGTGCATGATTTCGTTTCTGCGCATCAGGTCCAGGGCATTCACCGCCATTTCGGATGAAGTGATGGTTTTGGGTTTGGTACTCATGATGTCGCCAGCGGTTATGTCGGCTACGTTGGTGTTCTTCTCCAGCATCCGCCGGATGTCGCCATCGGTGATGATACCCAATAGTTTTTCTTCTTTGTCGGTTACGGCGGTTACACCCAGTCGCTTGGCAGTCATCTCCAGGATCACTTCTTTCATGCTCTGGTCTTTTTTTACCTGAGGCCTTTCGTTATCCACATACAAGTCGGCTACCCGCAGGTACAGCTTTTTGCCCAAGGCGCCGCCGGGATGGAGCTTGGCAAAGTCGTCTACCTTAAAGCCCCGCTTTTCCATGAGGCATACGGCCAGGGCATCGCCCATTACCAGCTGTGCGGTGGTGCTGGTGGTTGGCGCCAGGTTGTTGGGACAGGCTTCCTGCTCTACGGTGGTGTTCAGTACAAAGTCTGATTTTTTGGCCAGGTACGAATGCACGTTGCCTACCATACCAATTAAAGGATTGCCAAAATTCTTAATCAGAGGTACCAGTACCTTTATTTCGGGGCTTTCGCCGCTTTTGCTGATAATGATCACAACGTCGGCCTGCTGTACCATGCCCAGGTCGCCATGGATGGCGTCGGCGGCATGCAGAAAGATGGCCGGCGAGCCGGTTGAGTTAAGGGTGGCTACAATTTTCTGGGCAATAATGGCGCTTTTGCCAATACCGCTGATTACAATGCGGCCTTTGCAGGAGGCCAGCACATCAATAGCCGCTTCAAAATCCTGGTCTACATACCGGGCAAGCTGTTCAATAGCATCCCGCTCCATCTGTATGGTGCGGAGCGCAGCTTCTCTTATGGTGTCTGTTTTTTTCAAGGGGTCAAAATTAGAGCTTTTGTGCGCAATTGATGAGAATAGTGCAGTTAGCATTTTAACCTTTTTAATTATGAAATACTGTTGTCTGTTAGTAAATTCGCAGGCCTTTTGAGCAAAGCATGGAACGGTGTTCATTCCGTTACCCACCAACCTTTCACCAAGCCAAGAAGCAATTTCGAGTGGTATATCCGTTCTTTTACCATTGTTCATAAAGGCAATTGGTAAACCTTGCTTTTTTCAAGGCAACAAATATTATAAGCGAGAATGGCAACAACAAAAAAAAGTACACCTAAGAAGCGTACAGTAAAAAAATCCGAATCTATTGATATCGACCTCCCTAAAGCCCTGCAGGAGCATTTCGGTTTTGAAAAGTTTAAAGGAGAGCAGGAGCAAATTATCAAATCCGTTCTTTCCGGCAAGGATACGTTTGTGATCATGCCTACGGGGGGCGGAAAAAGCCTGTGCTACCAGCTACCGGCTATTGTCAGTGCAGGGGTGGCCATCATCGTAAGCCCGCTGATTGCCTTAATGAAAAACCAGGTAGACCTGGTAAGAAGCTATAGCAGCCAGGACGATGTAGCCCACTTTTTAAACTCCACCTTATCTAAAAAAGAAATTAAAGAAGTACAGCAGGACCTGCAGTCGGGCCGCACCAAAATGCTGTACGTGGCACCGGAAACTTTAACAAAACAGGACAACCTGGACTTTTTCAGCAACCTGCAAATTTCTTTTTTTGCCGTAGACGAAGCCCACTGTATTTCTGAGTGGGGACATGACTTTAGACCGGAATACCGCCGCCTGCGCGATATGATGGACCAGATCAACCCCAACGTGCCGGTAATAGCCCTGACCGCTACGGCTACACCCAAAGTACAAAGCGATATCATCAAAAACCTGGGCCTGCGTGAGGCAGAGGTGTTTATGTCTTCTTTTAACCGGCCGAATCTGTATTACGAGATCCAGCCAAAGGTCAAGAAAGAAGAAACCGTTAAAAACATTGTTCGCTTTATTGTTCAAAACAAAGGCAAAAGCGGTATCATTTATACCCTGAACCGCAAAACCACCGAAGAACTGGCAGAAGTGCTGGTGGCCAATGGGGTAAAAGCGGTGGCCTACCATGCTGGCCTGGATGCTAAATTAAGAGCCGAAAGACAGGACCAGTTTTTAAACGAAGACGTACAGGTAATTGTGGCTACCATTGCCTTTGGTATGGGTATTGACAAGCCGGACATACGTTTTGTGATCCACTACAACATTCCCAAGTCCATTGAAAATTACTACCAGGAAACCGGCCGGGCCGGACGTGATGGACTAGAAGGAAAATGTATTCTGTATTATTCCCATAAAGACGTTTCCAAACTGGAGCACCTGATGCGCGACAAGCCTTTGAGCGAACGCGAAGTGGGCGCCCAGCTGATCAACGAAAGCGTGGCTTATGCTGAAAGTGGTGTGTGCCGCCGTAAAGTGTTAATGAGCTATTTTGGCGAAGACTATACTACCGAAAGTTGCGGCAACTGCGACAACTGCAAGCACCCGAAAGAAAGAGTGGAAGCCAAAGAAAACGTGGTAAAAGTGCTGAAGACCCTGCAGGAGCTGGACGAGCGTTTTGCTACCGAATACGTGATCCAGATCATTACCGGTAAACTGACGCCGCAAATCCAAATGTTCCGCCACAACACCTCACCGGTATTTGGTATTGGCAAGCAGGAGCCCGAGCACCTGTGGAATTCCCTCATTCGCCAGATGCTGCTGGAAGGTTTGCTGCAAAAAGACATTGAAGAATATGGGGTTTTAAAGATCACTGCCAAGGGCGCTGCTTACTTGGACAAGCCCAAGTCGTTCAAGATTGTGCTGAACAACCTGTTTGAAGAAGCTAATGCGGACGACGATGAAGGTGGTGCGGCTGCAGCGGCTACCGGTACGGCTACCGACGAAAAGTTGTTTACGATGCTGAAGGAGTTGCGCCAGAAGGAAGCGAAGAAAAGAAGCCTGCCGCCTTTTGTGATCTTCCTGGAAACTTCTTTGCAGGATATGGCTACCATGTTTCCTACTTCCATACCCGAGCTGGAAAAATGCCAGGGCGTGAGTAAAGGAAAAGCGGCCCGCTACGGCAAACCTTTTTTGGACCTGATAGCCGCTTATGTAGAGGAAAACAACATTATCAAGCCGGATGATTTTGTGATGAAGAGCGTGGTGAACAAAAGCGGCAACAAGGTTCACATTATTCAGCAGGTAGATAAAAAGATACCGCTGGAAATGATTGCCAAAAACAAAGACCTGCGGCTGGATGCCCTGCTGGAAGAAATGGAAACCATTGCCGCCAGCGGTACCAAGCTGAACCTGGACTATGCCATTGACCAGATGCTGGACGAATACGAGCAGGAAGAGATCATGGACTATTTCAAAGGCTGCGAAACCTCGTCTTTACAGATAGCCCAGGAAGAACTGGCCGACGGCAACTATAACTGGGAGCAGTTAAAGATCATGCGCATTAAATTTTTAAGTGTATACGGAAATTAAACCCTGGGGTACAAAGCGGGAGGGTGTAAATTTTTTAAACTCTTTTGCATCTTTTGAGTTTTGTATCCCATAGTTTCCTTATTTTTGCTGCCCGCTCAGCGGAAAGGATGGTGCGGTAGCTCAGTCGGTAGAGCAAAGGACTGAAAATCCTTGTGTCGGCGGTTCGATCCCGCCCCACACCACAAAAAGCCTCAAAAGATCAATCATCTTTTGAGGCTTTTCTTTTCATGGTATTCTCTTTAACTGCTTCCTGCCACTATATTTTGCTTGTGCATATTTTTACTCTGTATATTACAAATAAATATGTTATATTAATGAGTGCGAATGAGCTCTATATGCTAGATTATTTCCTCTATTTTCCTTACTGCTGAGTTTGTAAAATAAAACTCTGCATTTTAATTTTACCTACATCTCCCTATCAATTCTCTATCCGCACTTTTATTCTTCTTATTTATTTATTTCATAAGCAATTGGCGTATGAGAAAGGTATTACGTTTCTGCGGGCTACTAGTGTCTTTACTTTTATTTAGAAGCCATGGTGTTTCAAGACATAAGACACTGACAGAAGAAGATATTTATGCTGCGATGAAACAAGCACCCACGTCAGATCCTCCGGCAGCAGTGCTGCAAACCATTTATAGTGATCCGGGCAGTGCTGTGGTATATGAGCAAATCAAAAAGCATTTGGTGTGGTTTGAATACCGAAACCTGCTTTATGGTATTTTCGACGAATGCCAGGCTTTTGAAATAGTTGTGCTTTATCCAAATGGTAAACTTGTTGGCTTTTACAGATTGGAAAAATAAACCAGCCAATTTTCTACTTGTTTTATTTATGCAATAATCAAAACGCTATTCTTAATAGCGTATTAAGGTTAAATGTTTTTAACTGAAAAGGCATGTTTTCTTTCCACAAAAGTTTTGAATAAATGGATGCAGTATCTGTAATGCATGATGTAACTCAGATTTAACCCGACAGTTGGAGTTAACTGATAAGTGTGGTTACCAAGGAAGTAATCACACTTATCAGATTAAATCGGAACTATTACAAATTAAACCCTTCTTCTGGATTAGTTAAAGTCAAAGTTTTAGCAATTTCATTTATGATTCCATCAAAGCAGAAGCTCCTTTCTTTTCATATTTATCTACAGCACTGATTAACCTTGAAGCGTATTCATACAATTGGTTGTTGCTTTCTATTTCCACCTTTTCTTCCTTATCGGTATCAAAGAAAGACACATACTTCTTTTTACCATTGAAATGTAATCTACCAATAGGCTTTCGATTATTGTCATCTAACAAAATACCAAAATAGGATTGCTGATCCCTGTGAACCACCCTTGTCACGTTTACCTAAGCACAAACAACAGTTCTCTCAATATGAAAGCCTTCCATTTTTCTTCAGCAGTGGTTTGCACCTTACTTTCCTCAGGTATATTAATTACAAGTTCTTCTTTCCCTAATTAGAAGTTTTTTGTGCAGTACATGGCGCGGTACACTTAGAAAAGGTTAAAGCTTCAGTGCTGCCCATAACCTTTTACACCTCTTTTCATATAGTGCCACTATTTAAAGTATTAAATATTCTGAAAGCTTAGTGGAAAATTTCAAGTGTGCTAAAATTGTATGCATTGAAGTCAATCTTCATAAAAGGTACCTGCAACAAAACATTAATTGGAATGTAGCTCTATGCCTTTTTTGCTTTCCTTTCGTATGACATTAGTTCTTTAGACCACTTTGAGCACATCTTCCATTTCATCTAAATAGTAAGTACTAAAGTGTTGCCTTAGGCATTTATTGAGCTTGGCTGGTAATAATTTTTTTTATATGTTTTCTTTTTATATTATAAATTATATATATAAATTTATCATGTGTTATTTCCACTTATTCTCTTTTCCTAACCTATCAATAACGCTCCTGAATGGCCTTTGCTGCACTGATTGGGTATTGTCACCATTGTCTAACCGTTTAACCCTGTAAAGCAACCCTGTTCTACTTCTTTTTATACCAGTTTTAATAACAAAACCTCTAGCCATGAAAAAAATCACCTTTTTTCTGATTATCAATTTATTACTCAGCTCCTGTCACAAATTCAAGGATTTTATTCCGCTGCCTGCTACGCCGCAATTCAATAAAACCTTTGGCGGATCATCTGATGATGAGGCCTTTTCTGTTACAGCCAGTCCGGATGGTGGATATGTTATGGCAGGTTATACCAATAGCAGTGATGGCGATGTCAGCGGGAAACATGCAGAAAGCGATGCCTGGGTAGTCAAGTTGAACCGGGAAGGCAATATTCAATGGCAAAGAGCATTGGGCGGTGCAGACTTTGAAGAAGCAAACCATATTACTACCACTTCAGATGGCGGCTACATCGTAGCCGGTTTTACCGATAGCCATGATGGAGATGTCAGCGGCCATCATGGAGAAGTGGGAATAAGTGATGCCTGGGTAGTGAAACTGGACCGGGAAGGCAATATTCAATGGCAGAGAGCATTGGGCGGTTCAGGCTTTGATCATGCCACTTCTATTACTACCACCTCAGATGGCGGCTACATCTTCACAGGCTCAACCAGCAGCAATGATGGCGATGTTAGCGGGAATCATGGAGGTGGAGACGTTTGGGTAGTCAAGTTGGACCGGGAAGGAAATTTGCTGTGGCAGAGAGCATTGGGCGGTTCAGGCTTTGATAAGGCAGACGATATTACTACAACACCGGATGGTGGGTACATCATAGTAGGGGACACGCAAAGCAACGATGGAGATGTCAGCGGCCATCACGGTTCACCGAACGACGCTTGGGTAGTGAAACTGGACCGGGAAGGAAATTTGCTGTGGCAGAAAACCCTTGGGGGGTCAGCTTCTGATGGTGCCAATTCTATTTCCCCTACTTTAGATGGTGGCTATATAATAGCAGGTGGAACTACCAGCAACGATGGTGATGTCACCGGCAATCATGGAGATGCAGATATATGGGTAGTAAAAATAGATGGGAATGGCAATATACGGTGGCAGAAAACCTTTGGGGGATCGGGTTTCGACCTGGCTAATTCTATTACCACTGCCTGGGATGGTGGCTATATTATAGCAGGTGCAACTCGAAGCAATGATGGTGATGTCAGCGGGTATCATGGTGTAATAGATGCCTGGATTTTAAAACTGGGTAAACAAGGTAATCTTCAATGGCAGAAAACCCTTGGTGGGATCAATTGGGATATGGCACACTCTATTTCAAAGACCCAATATGGGCATTATATCATGGCTGGCACAACCCAGGGTAATGATGAAAAAGTGGATGAAGATTTAGAAGGAAGAAGAGATGCCTGGATAGTTACTTTAAAAGATTAAAAGTGTCGCCTCTATTGTTGGTAAAATGAAAGGTGCACTAAACAAACTTTATACCCTGCCTTTACTGCTGGGGTCATAATTATCTGCTATGCTATGCTATTTTTTTGATTGCCTTTTTATTAAGTCAAATGCATGGCATATTGGACGGTTTGATCCAACTGGCCAATATGCTGTACCTTATGTTATTAGGTCTGTAATCTCCAAGAAAATCTATTTTAAGAGCCTTTGCAGGTCAATTGTAGATAATTAGGGTTGTAATTGATCGGTCCTGCTGAAAGTGGGGTATTCCTCTATTTTATTATGCTCTACATGATACCGAGCCTTTAGGTAAAAGGAATACAGCTGATAGAGGATTAATCAATGCATTCCTTTTATCCTTGCTTCTATACGATTTCCAGCTGTTCCAATTCATCCAATAAATTGAACCAGTATAAGGTCATTAAATAGAATTTAAGTTTGGGAAATAGGATAAATGTATAACCTAAACAATCTTTAAAAAGTTTAATATATTAGGTTGATCTGTCTTTAGCCCTAAATAGCTGGAGTAAAATCAAGAGTTCATTTTATTTAGTCTTGTTTCATAGCCTTATTTCTTTCATGGCGTATCGTTTGTGCATAGCATTTTCAAAAGAATCTGGCTATGACACAAGACTGGAAGCAATACCTCTTTTTGATCCTCATACCTTTTTTCCTTTACGCCTGCTCTACCTCCAGCCCCGGTATTTTTGGCAAGCAAAGCCAGCATGAGCAATACGGCAAAAAACTCACCGATGCGGGGTTGAAAGAAACCGCTTTAGGTGCCCAATGGTTTGCTGCAGCAGAGCAGGCCTTAAGCCGTCCGGCTGCTATCAGCATACCTTACAAAGAAGTAGGTTATTTTTCGTCGGAAAATCCCAGGGCGGTCGGATTACAGTTTTCCGGCAAGCGGGGTCAAAAGCTACTGTTCCAGTTAGAAAAACAGTCCACAACGCCTTTTGTGTTGTATGTCGATTTGTGGCGCATCAATGCGTCGGACAAGCCTACCCTTATTTCTTCTATTGATACCGCCCAACGTTCCTTTGATCTGGAAGTAGAAGACAACACCGCTTACATTTTACGGCTGCAGCCGGAGCTTTTAGGTAGCGGTGATTATACGCTTGCTATTTCGGTAGGTCCTTCATTGGGTTTCCCGGTGGCCAGTAAAACCGCCCTCATTGGCAGCCTCTGGGGCGATGACCGTGATGCCGGTGCCCGCCGGCACGAAGGCATTGATATTTTTGCCCCCAAGGGTACGCCGGCTATAGCTGCGGCAGATGGTACGGTTACAGCAGCCAACGAAAATAACCTGGGTGGCAAAGTGGTTTGGCTGCGGCCAAGGGATAAAAACATGACCCTTTACTATGCCCACCTGAATGAGCAGTTGGTCGAGGCGGGTCAACAGGTAAAGCAAGGCGATACCATAGGCCTGGTTGGCAATACCGGCAATGCCCGGACCACGCCACCGCACCTGCACTTTGGCATTTA
This sequence comes from Bacteroidota bacterium, assembly GCA_023391895.1. Lineage (GTDB taxonomy): Bacteria > Bacteroidota > Bacteroidia > Chitinophagales > Chitinophagaceae > Flavisolibacter. Next base: position 7,274 of record JAEWAC010000231.1, on the reverse strand, counting down.
TACCCTGGGAGGTGCTATTGATCCTTATCCCTTTGTGAGTCCCGCCATTCAAAAGCCCGCAGATGTAACGGTTGACAAAAGTTTGCTGAAAGAGCCGCTGCGGTTATCCGGCACCACTACCCTTTCTTCTGCCAGTTATGCGGCTACTTATAAAGCCCATACGCTGCTGCAACCGATTGCAGCTTCCAACAACGGTTACCGGGTTTTATTACCTGACAGTATCCAGGTGGAAGTTTCCTGGCGGTCGGTGCAAGACCTTCAAAAGCCCATACGGCAGGCCAGGCTAAAAACGCAGCAATACCTGCTGGCCCAACCTACCCCGGGTGCGGGCCGCAAGCTGCTGCTGGAGCCGGCAGCCTCTGTTGCCGTACTGGCCTTTTTCCATGATTTTGCTTTTGTCAGGCAGGGTGATAATAAAGGGTGGGCTCCCACAGAAGTTTTAGAATAAGATCAAACCTGTAAAGTTCCTTATGTGGGGTTTTAAAAGAGTTGAGTAGCCCTCAAAATCTATTAGCCAGAATCCTTAAAATAATAAAGCGCTATACAATAGTATAACGCTTTGTTATTTTAATTAAACATATGCTTGAGGCTTAGCGTCCCATGTACACCATCAAAATCTGTACATCACTGGGGTTGATGCCGGAAATGCGGCTGGCCTGGCCCAGTGTCTGGGGCCGGATGCGGTTGAGCTTTTCTCTGGCTTCAGCTCCCAGGGCCTGGATCTTCAAATAATTAAAGTTTTCCGGAATGGCCAGGTCTTCCATCTGGCGCATCCGTTCTACCAGTTCTTTTTCCTTATCGATATATACCTGGTACTTGGTCTGGATCTCGGCCTGTTCAATGGCTTCTTCCGTAAAGGGCGCCAGCACCTCCTGTACTTTAGGGATATGGGTCATCAGGGTTTTGGTTTCCAGGTTGGGCCGCAGGATAATCTTTTCTATCCGTTGTTTTTCTACCAGTTGTGAGCTGTTCAGTTGGTCAAACAGCGGGTTGATTTCCTGGGGTTCAATGGCCGTATTTTTAAATACTTCCTTGATGGCATCTACTTCCCGGCGCTTGTGCAGCACTTTCTGCATTCTTTCTTCTCTAGCCAGTCCCATGCGGTAGCTTTGTTCGGTCAGGCGCAGGTCGGCATTGTCCTGGCGCAGCAAGGTTCTGAACTCGGCCCTGGAGGTAAACATGCGGTACGGTTCCTGGGTGCCTTTACTGATCAGATCATCGATCAATACACCTATATAGGCTTCACTCCGTTTCAGGATAAACGGCTTTTCCCCCTTGATCTTCAAATGTGCATTGATACCGGCCATCAGTCCCTGGCAGGCCGCTTCTTCATAGCCGGTAGTACCGTTGATCTGCCCGGCAAAAAACAGGTTTTGAAGGGCTTTGGTTTCCAGGCTGTAACTCAATTGGGTGGGCGGAAAAAAGTCGTACTCGATGGCATAACCCGGCCTGAAAAAGCGGACGTTTTCAAAGCCTGGTACTTTTCTCAAAGCCTCATATTGTACTTCTTCGGGCAGGGAGGTGGAAAAGCCATTGACGTAGATCTCTACCGTATCCCATCCTTCGGGCTCTACAAACAGCTGGTGCCGTTCTCTTTCGGCAAAGCGGTTGATTTTATCTTCAATACTGGGGCAGTACCTCGGTCCGGTTCCTTCTATCCTACCCGTATACATGGGGCTGCGGTCAAAGCCGGTTTTTAAAATATCATGTACTTCAGCAGAGGTATATGTGATCCAGCAGCTTTTTTGTTGTTTGGGTTTGGGCGTGTCCAGGTAAGAAAAGCCGGTGATTTCCTCGTCGCCCAGCTGTTCTTCCATTTTGCTATAGTTCAACGAACGGCCGTCTACCCGTGGAGGTGTACCGGTTTTGAGACGGTCGCTTTCAAAACCCAGGCTTACCAGTTGTTCGGTAATGCCTTCCGCAGCTCTTTCCGATACCCTTCCCCCGCCAAAACGTTTTTCGCCTATGTGGATCACACCGTTCAAAAAAGTACCGTTGGTGAGTACCACGGACTTGGCTTTTATTTCATGCCCAAGGCCGGTAATAACGCCTTCAACTTTATTGTTTTTTACCAGCAGGCCTTTCACCATATCCTGGTAAAATTCCACATTGGGGGTATTTTCTAACATTTCCCTCCATTTCAGGGCAAACAGCATCCGGTCGTTCTGGGTCCTGGGGCTCCACATTGCTGGTCCTTTTGAACGATTAAGCATCCGGAACTGGATCATGGAAGCATCGCTTACAATACCAGAATAACCACCCAAAGCATCAATTTCCCGTACAATCTGGCCCTTGGCAATGCCGCCCATGGCGGGGTTGCAGCTCATTTGTGCGATGGTTTGCATGTTCATGGTGATCAAAAGCACTTTTGAGCCCATGTTGGCGGCAGCAGCGGCTGCTTCACATCCGGCATGGCCAGCACCTACTACAATAACATCATATGATTGAAACATTCTGCAAATTTAGAGAGGCTTAGCGCCTCAGGGTAATTATCAAGTGCCAAACTTTTTCAAAAAGTTTATTTCAAAGAGTACTGTTTCAAAAGGGGTCCCTGTATTGAGCTTTTCATACTCATAGGAGGAGAACTCTGCCAGGCTCTCCAGGTAGTCCTTGTTTCCCAGTATAAACTGCTCCAGATTTGCGTTAGAACTCATTTGGGCGGCTTCTATGGCACTGATCTTTTGGATCATTTGCTGGCAAAGCGGGTAGCCGGTACGTTCAAACAAGGCTGTAAAGTAGGTTTTAGCGGCCAAGGCATCAATCTGGTTGGTGCGGCTGCTGGTTTCAGTGGTTTTTTCTACTCTTATATTGGTGAAATTCCAGCAGAGGCGCATGTCTTCTTCCTGGTTAAAGTCAAAATAGGCTACGGGAACGATGTGATCGAACTGCCAGGATTTGGAAAAGTTATCCCAGGAGAGTTCTTCGTCAAACTGCACTTCAATCCATTCCCGGAACTTGTCTATGGCTAACGCAAAGAAGGGTGCATAATAGGTTGATTTGTTTTTCTCCAGCACATATCTTCTTAAGGCTATTTGCCACTTTCTTTTTTCCCGGAATTGGATCAGGTTAGCATCTACTTCGGTCTTCGGCGTCCATTTTTTCCTGCTCATGACTCAAAATTATCATTTTGTTTCTTTTTGAAACCGTGTTACGTGGAACTCTGAAGTTCCACACGGTTGTTAAAAGAACAGGAAGTTTCTCCATAAAGGATCAAGGAAGACTTATTCATGTTTCTAATGGACTTTTAAATTGTTTTTTTTGGGCTCTGGAAGCATGTGTGATAAGGAAAGGACAGTGCATTTTGTACTTACGGAAGTTGGTTTGATTATTTTATTGTTTCTCCTCCTGTCCCTTAGCAGGTAATCTTACTTCATTCTTGGTTCAAGAGAGTGTTTTATAAATATCTAGAAGGAGGGTAATTATATAGTGATTCTTGTCTTCTATGACTTATTCACGATTTAGATTGTTATGCATGTAGATGTGTGTCGTTTTAGTTTTCTTCCACCCTATAATTGTTTAAGATTGTTTCTGATATACCTTATAACTATTATAATTAAGAGCAGGTGTTGGTTTTATTGTGGTATGAGTTTTAAAAGGTTTGTTGATTCTTCAAATAGCCTCCTTATACAATAAGGCTGCTGCTTTTTTTTCTTTCTTGTTGTTTCTTCTTAAAACAAAGAACTTTGTCAATTTGTAAGTGGATAAGATTCATATATAATGAAAAACGCATTGTTTTAATGTGTTTCTCATAGAAAATGTATATGCCACCTTACTATATTTTCTCTAATTTGATACCATTAATAACTTGGAATTGCATTAGTCAAGGGCTTTACATTTAACTAAAGCACATATCACGTCCATTCAATCATAAATGGTTTTCATTAACATGTCAATAAGTAACCAAGTTTCAAACACCATGGACTTATTTGGGTGCTTACTTATATAAAGTAACCTTTATTATTATAAATTTTGGATAGCAGATTATCTTATTTGCCTATGTTTCTTTAAGAAACTGTGTCCCGTGGAACAAAGTAGGTTTTTAAATACTCCTCTTCCTTTTGACGCATCAGTTTTTGCTGATCCTTTGTTTTGTCTTTGTAGCCGCATAAATGTAGGGCGCCGTGAAAAATTACCCTGTGCAGCTCTTTGGTAAAAGTGGTTTGATGCAGTGTTGCGTTTTCGCGTATTCGATCAATACTGATATAGATATCCCCTATGATAGGTTCGTTCTTGCCTGATAATTCAAAGGAGATGATATCAGTTAAGGTGTTGTGGTTTAAATACGCCTTGTTGTATTCCAGCAGGTATTCGTCGGAGCAAAAAACATAGCTTAAGGTCTGCAATGCTCTTTTTTCATTGATGAATAAAAAATGGATAAAGTCCTTTAGCCGGTTTCGGTCAGGAAAGAAAAAAGGCTCAACAATATAATGAAATGAAATGGTTGATTTGTTTGACATTATTACAAAATTCGTAACTGCAATGTTCTGAATTAAAATAGTTTTGACATATAGATTTGATTATGAAGTTATCAGAATTAAAAACAGGCGCAGTCGGAAAAATTAAAGGATTTGAAAGTGGTGAAATAGAACTGAAGCTGATGGAGATGGGCTGTATACCAGGAGAAACGATTGTAGTAGAGCAGGTGGCGCCAATGGGTGGACCCATGAACATTCGTGTGGCAGGATACATGTTGAGCTTGCGGAAAGATGAGGCCCGGCAGATTATTATTGAACTGATCAAAAACTGATATTGCCGTACATGAAAATCGGACTTTATTTTGGCTCCTTTAATCCCATCCATGTGGGACATTTGATCATTGCCAATCATATTCTGAATGTTTCATCCTTACAGCGCATCTGGTTGGTAATCTCGCCACAAAATCCGTTTAAAAAATCACATACGCTTTTGAACGAGTTTGACCGCCTGCACCTAGTTCAAAAAGCCATAGCAGATGATGACCGGTTTAAAGCAGTGGATATAGAATTTTCCCTGCCCAAGCCCTCCTACACTTCTGCCACGCTGTCTTACCTGTCAGAAAAATATCCGGACCACCAGTTTGAGCTGATTATGGGGAGTGACAGTTTTCAAAACCTGGGCAAGTGGAAAAACGCACAATACATTATAGAGAATTACCGCATCAATGTTTACAATCGGCCGGGTTTTCCGGTTGAAAATACATTGGGTGCTGATGTATTGGTGATGGAGGCGCCTTTGCTGGAAATCTCCGCCACCTATATCCGGGAGTTGATCAAAAAGGGTCAATCCATAAAGTACCTGGTGCCGCCGGCTGTAGAGGAAGAAATTTATCGCAACCGGCTTTTCTCAAAGCTTTAAAGCAGGTAACCTAACAGCAGGCAGGCAATCACAATAAAAGGAGACGGCATCTTGGAAAACCGCAGCAAAGCAAAAGTTCCCAGGATCACCGCCAGATTGATAAAGCTAAGCGGTTTGGCTTCCAGCAATGAAATGTCTTTCATGATGTACAAAGTGGCGGCGATCATGATGCCTACGGCAGCCGCATTAATGCCTTCCAGCGACCGGTAAATCACCGCATATTTCTTTAAATAATTCCAAATAGGGAAAAAGAAAAGCACCAGAAGCATACTTGGTAAAAAAATTGCAACTGTACCAATCACACAACCAAGGAGTTGCATCGATTTGCCCCCATCTTTCAGGGCCATACCCCCGGTAAAGGAGGCAATGGAAAAGACCGGTCCCGGCATGGCTCTTACAATCCCCATTCCCGTCACCATGTCTTCCTTGGCAATGCGGATTACGGAAGGATTCTTTTTGGCTACCTTTTCAGGACGCACCGAAAACTGTTCGTACATCATGGGCATCAATACATGACCACCACCAAAAACCAGACTGCCCATACGGTAGGTGTTTTCAAACAGGTTAATGGGCCGCCGGTTGGGCCAGTCTTGTTTACGGGCGGTTTCACTGAGTACACCGGCCAGAATAAATATAGAAGCAAATAGCCATATGTTGCCCCATTTGATCTTTCGAGGGGTAATTTCTACCTGCGGAATCCTTTTTTTACTGATGTTGGTAGCCAGGCCGCTCAGTACAATCAGGGCCGGAAAGATCCATGGGGTTTTAAAGAAAAAATAGGTGGCAGCGGTACACGCCAGCATAATGCCGGCAGTAATGGCGTTGCGTACCGAAATAGAAAAGGTGGCCACCGCGCCAAAGGCCAGAAAACCCACCGCCATGGGGGGAATAAACCGGAACATATGGGATGACAAGGACCGCTGGTCGATATAATGCAGCAAAAATGAAAAAGCGCCCATCAAAAAGCAGCCGGGTAAAATCCACACCAGCAACGTAAGTACGGCCAGGGAAACCCCTCCCCGCTTATAGCCAATCAGGGTAACGGTCTGGGTGGACGAGGCGCCCGGCAGCAGGTTGCAGAACGCATTGTACTCCATCAGTTCTTCTTCTGTAACATAGGGCCTTTCTTTTACAAAGGTTTTAATCATCATGGCAATATGTGCCTGTGGACCACCATACGCTGTGATGCTGTATAAAAAAACAGACTTGAGGAAAGGGATGTGACGCAGCATCATAACGCATAAAAGTAAAAAAATACGATTAGTTGAAAGCTGACATTTTACTTATTGCTTATCTTAAGCTGATAATTCAATCTATGAAGTTGAAATATTTAGGGCTGAACCTTGTGCTTTTTTCGATCCTGTTTTCCGCCTCCGCTCAAACCTCTAACCGTACTTACGAGCCATTGATTGCCAGGGCTGTGGATAAAGTAGAGCCCAAATGCATTGCCTGGAGAAGAACCCTGCACCAGCAACCGGAGCTGGGTAACCGGGAGTTTAAAACCGCAAAGATGGTGGCAGATCACCTGCGCAGCTTAGGCATAGAAGTCACCGAAGGTGTGGCGCATACTGGTGTGGTGGGTATTTTAAAAGGTGCCAAGCCGGGCCCGGTAATAGGCCTGCGGGCCGATATGGATGCCCTGCCGGTTACCGAACGGGTAGATCTTCCTTTTGCTTCTAAAGTAAAAACCCAGTACAACGGACAGGAAGTGGGTGTGATGCATGCCTGCGGCCACGATACCCATGTGGCCATTTTGATGAGTGTGGCAGAGGTGCTGGCGGGCATGAAAAACGAACTGAGCGGCACGGTCAAATTTGTATTTCAACCCGCCGAAGAAGGGGCGCCTGAAGGCGAAGAAGGCGGTGCAGCCCTGATGGTGAAAGAAGGCGTACTGGAAAAACCCAAGGTGGATGTGATGTTTGGCCTGCACATCAATGCGC
>JAEWAC010000203.1 GCA_023391895.1 Bacteroidota bacterium | reverse complement strand
CCGGTGGCGTAAGGGATATTGACGAAGTAATACGCCAGAATAATCCGGTTTACATGAATTATAACGAGCGGGGCCGGGGCGAACGGATTGGCAGAAACGAGATCATTGATGTACAGCGGCCGGTGGTGGTGGGTGGTTGCCTGGTCTATCCTGGTGATGTGATCGTGGCCGATTCAGATGGGGTTGTGGTAGTGCCGCGCAGGGTAGCGGTAAGAGTTGGGCAAATCGCTTATCAGGAACTGGTGGATGATATGAAGGGCCGTAAGGAACTCTATGAAAAGCTGGGTAGAAAGGTCGACCAGACAGTGGAAATCCGGGAAGAACCGCCTACCTTTTTCAAGCGTTTGGGATTGCCGGCAGATCCTAATTTGCCTTCAAAATAAACTGCTGCTGAAAAAGGGAGACAGCCACAGTCATCACTATTTTGCCAAATCAAAATGTTGCACAGACATGCGATTACTGGTTGTTAATTGGTATGGATATTTTAAAGGTTTGTTTGACAAGCTGTATGTTGTTTTGCATATGGGTTTTTGAAAAGAATGAAGTCGTTAGGGCAAAGAAATTATTGCTCTTTGCATTTTAATTTGTAGCAGGTGCCATTCATTTCAAGCTTTTTCTGTTCCATACAAAGTCTTTATAACTTGGCTTTCAGCAGTAAGGCTGCATTGGTTAAAAGCAGGGGAGCACGATGGACGGGCTGAGCGAAGGTTTATACATCATTCAAAAAATGAATTATGGTAAAAAGACAAGTGTATCGCATGCCCAAAGTAGGTTCCATCTCCAACCTGAAACTGGGGACCGAAGTGCTGAAACCGCCCAAAGCCGGAGAAGTGTGCGTGCAGGTAAAGGCTATAGGACTGAACTTTGCGGACATTTTTGCCATGCAGGGGCTGTATAAGGCCACTCCTCCGGGCCCGTTTATACCCGGTCTGGAATTTTCAGGTGAGATCCTGGCTGTCGGCGAAGGCGTAGAAGAATGGAAGGTGGGTGATCGGGTGATGGGAGCCACCAAATTTGGCGGCTATGTCTCGCACCTCAACATCCATCACCAGTACGTGGTGCCATTGCCCCCTGACTGGAGTTTTGAAGAGGGTGCCGGGTTCCTGGTGCAGGGACTGACCGCTTATTATGCCCTTACCGCTTTAGGTAACCTGCAAAAAGGTATGGCGGTTCTGATACACAGTGCTGCCGGTGGGGTAGGTATCATGGCCAACCGCATTTGCAAAAAGTGGGGGGCTTATACCATCGGCACCGTAGGTGGCCCTCAAAAGGCGGACTTTTTACGCCGCGAAGAAGCCTATGATGCGGTGCTGGTGCGGGATGCCGATTTTTACAACCAGTTGCTTCGTGCATTGGGTGAGCGCCCGCTGCAACTGGTGATGGAATGTATTGGTGGTAAGATACTGGAGCAAGGCTGGAAAGCTATGGCGCCTATGGGGCGGATGATCGTGTATGGCAGTGCCAGTTTTACTTCCCATGGCGCCCGGCCCGACTATCCCCGGCTGATCTGGAAATACCTGAAACGTCCGAAGATCGATCCCCTGCGGTTACCCCACCAGAATAAATCGCTTATGGGTTTTAACCTGATTTATTTGTACGAACAGACAGCTTTGATGCATGACATGCTAAGGGGATTGCAGGCGCTGCAACTGCCACCGCAGCATATTGGCCAGGTCTATCCATTTGAAGAAATGCACCAGGCTATTCACCAGTTTCAGAGCGGAAGTACGGTTGGTAAAGTGGTGGTGAAAACTCCGTAATAAAAGGAAAACAATAACTACAGCTTGCTTTTTGATTGAACTTTTAATGCTTCATATTATGCTGAAGAGTTTGCATTTATTCAGGCCACTCTTGTAATAACAGGTGCAAGAAATTTAAATACTCACTTCATTACAGCCTGTTAATCCACTTATATTCTCATTACAGCCTGTTAATCCACTTATATTCGGTTCCTGTTCTGCGGAAGTTCTTATGGGCCAAAAGGAATGAGCAGCCCACTTGGTCCTCTTCATGATTCATCTGCAAACTACCAACTGCTGTTTATTCATTGGCAGCTGGCGTATCCTGGTCATCATTTAGAGTAGCCCGGTCGCCACCCAGCAGCCGCTCTTCTTTATTCACCTGGTCGTATTCGGCTGCTTCTTCTTTAATCACCCGGTTTAAATCCTCGGTTCCTGATGGGTTATCTGTTGCAGGTTCCCTGCCCGGGCTGTTGTCGTCTGCTCTTTTTCTTTCATTGTTGTCCCAGGTTTCATTAATGTTGTTGTATTCGGATCCTTTACGCATATTTTTAGCCATGATCATTTTATTTAGTTCCATAAATGAATAGTTTTCTACCGAAAAAACTGTGCCTGTTGCCTATCCGGCACAACAGTCCGGTCAGCTACTCTCCGTTTAAAAGCCCATGCAAGGATAACGTACGCTCTGAAATAGGGTTCTCTATCAGGCTGTTAGCACTAAACGGCAGGCATAAGTGCCTGTATTCAGTGTTGGAGCACTGGTGTTACGATAATAACGGTTCATTACCGTTTTTAGGCATTCCATACATTCCGTAGTTGCACAGCGCTGACTCCCATAGTAATTTAGCATTGCAACCAAAACAAACTGCCAACTGTAAGGATTTATCACCCGCCCAGCCCCGTAAGGCTGGGCTTTTTTTATCCCTTTTGCCTTTGCTACTTTACCAGTTGCGCTTCTTTCGGCCGAATTTCAAGTTCTTTAAAACCCCATATGGGCATTTGTGTTCCATACTATTTGGGAAAGAAAAAGATTCCTTCTGCGACGGTTTCCGGCTGCCAACCAGGAGTGTTATCTCAAAAAGACAAGTTTTGTTTTTTAAGTTTCAAGTTTTTACCAACTCTTTTAAAACCCTATATCAAACCGGCTGGTCTGCAATTTGTTCTACTGCTTTTACAATGAATAGAAAGAAAGTTATCAAGGGCCGTCAATCAACAGGGAGAAGCAAATGAAGAAAAGGAACTGCATTTTGTTTTCTAAAATCCAGTGGCTTTTAGCAGTTCTGCTCTTCATCTGCATACAGCTTTCCTGCCATAAGAAAGTGGTACCGGTTGCCATTCAGGAGACTGTGCTTCTGCAACAAAAGGTAGAAACCGACTCTTTAAGTTTTATAGTCCTGGGAGACTGGGGGCGGCATGGCAGACAACATCAGCAGGCCGTGGCCCAGCAAATGAGCCGGCTGGCGCAACAGCACCGGATTCAGTTTTTGATCAGTACGGGCGATAACTTTTATCCAAGGGGTGTATCCGGTACAGAAGATCCGCAATGGAAAAGCTCCTTTGAGCAAGTCTACCACCAGCCAGGCCTGCAGGTAAGCTGGTATGCTGTTTTAGGAAATCATGATTACCAGACCAATCCAAAAGCCCAGGTGGCGTATACTTCCATCAACAGTCGCTGGCAGATGCCGGCCCGGTATTACGTGGTACGAAAACAGATCAGCGACAGCAGTTCGGTTCTGTTTACTTTTACCGATACTTCTCCTTTTGTTCCGATGTATTATAACCGCCATATGGCTGATTTGCCCGTTCAGGATACGGCTTTGCAATTGCGCTGGTTAAGACAAGAGCTGACCAGTGCAACCGATACCTGGAAGATTACCGTGGGCCATCATCCCCTTTATTCGGCCGGAAAGCATGGCAACACCTTTGAACTGATTGAGCGGTTCAAGCCATTGCTGCTGCAAAGCGGTACCGACTTTTATCTCAGTGGCCATGACCATAGCCTGCAGTATAATAGGGTGCCAAACGAAACGGTGCGGTACCTGGTTTCGGGTGGCGGCTCAGAAAGAACCCGGGTGCGCCCTAACAGCTACAGTGTATTTTCCCGTTCCTCGCCTGGTTTTTTGATGATGACCTTGTATCCTGCCAGTGCCCGCTTTTATTTTTATGACCATAAAGGCCGTTTACTTTACCAGCAACAAATCCATAAATAAAATGGTTTTATACTATACTGTTTTCAACATTATAAAATCCTTCCGACAATGGTGAATACCAATTCATCATATGGCTAACAGTTTCGTATTCGGTACAGCGCCAAATAACTTTGCCCCGTACAAACTCTTTTAAAAACCAATACAGGCAGTCATCCTGCCTTATGCTTCCGGGAGGGCGGCATCGCCGTTCAAAAAGCGGTGTATGGCTAATTGAGACTGAACGAGGTTCTCGGTAACAGGGATGGGAACGTTTTGCAAAGTGCCATCAATTTGTACCGCCTGCACGTTATCCTGCCACTGCAGTTGAATCAGGTGCAGCATTTCCTGTTTCATGTCTTCCTGATAAATGGGAAAGCATACTTCGATGCGCCGGTAAATGTTGCGGTTCATCCAGTCGGCAGACCCCATATATATATCATCCTGGCCATTGTTGTGGAAAATAAAAATCCGGCCATGTTCTAAATACCGGTCCACAATTCTTTTGACGGTAATGTTTTCACTCATGCCCGGAATACCGGGTATCAGGCAGCAAACGCTCCGCACGATCATATGAACCTGTACTCCTGCGCAGGAGGCTTCATATAACTTTTTAATAAGCACCCTTTCTTCCAGGTTGTTGAGTTTGATGGTGATGCGGGCCGGCAGGCCGTTTTTCGCATGTTCGATCTCGCGGTCTATCAGCTGCAAAAAACGCTCCTGCAGGTTAAACCGGGCTACCAGCAGGTGCTGAAAAAGGATCTGCGGTTCGTTTGCCGGCTGTTCTCTTTTGCTCAAAAACTGAAACAGCTGTTCCATCTCCTGCACTAATGGTTGCCGGGAGGTAAGCAGTATATGATCGGTATAAAAACGGGAGGTATTTTCATTGAGGTTTCCGGTGGCCAGCAGTCCCACATAACTGGTAAGCGTGCCTTTTACCCTTTTCACCAGGGCTATTTTGGCATGTACTTTAAGATTCGGAATACTGTAAATAATTTTGATGCCGGCTTCTTTCATGCGCTTGGACCACTTCAGGTTATTTACTTCGTCAAACCGGGCTTTCAACTCAATAAACACGGTCACCTTTTTACCGCTTTTGGCCGCATTGATCAGCGCATTGACAATCCTGGAATTCCTGGCTACGCGGTACAGGGTTACGGCTATCTCTGTTACGGAGGCATCAATGGCCGCTTCGTTGAAAAAGCGCAGCACTTTGGTATAGGACTGGTAGGGGGTGTGCACCAGGATGTCGTTAATCTCAAGCTGATCCAGTAAGGAGGAGGTGTCCTCGCAGGTGCTTTCTTTAACCGGCAACGGAGGGTAGGAGAGTTCGTGCTGATGCAGTGGTAATGTGCCCAGGTCGCGCAGGTTGTGATAAATGCCGCCTTGTACAATATTGGCATGGGTTACCCCGGAACCAACAATGATGGCCTCGCTCCATGGCAGGGGCATTCGCGGGTCGTACAAAAATCGCGTAGCCAGTCCATAGTCTCTTTTTAGTACCTGTTTTTCTATTTTCTCCGCTATATCACCATCGTATTCATCTTCCAGGTCCATTTCTGCATTCCGGGTAATTTTAAAGCTATAACAGGCTTTTACCTGCAACTGGGGCAGTACGTGGGGGATAAAGGTTTTGATGATGTCATCCAGAAAAATAAGATACTGTTTTTGATCGGCCTCTACCCTGTAAAACCGCGGCAATTGGTCGGATGGGATATTGATGATAAGGGCTTGTTCGTTCTCGGGTTCGGCCTGTGTAATAACGGCCAGGTACAACTTGTTGTTCTCCGGGAAAAAGGTGGAGGCACCGGGCTTTAGCGGCACCGGTTGCAAAAAAGCCAGTATATCGGAATAAAAATAGTCGAGGGCGCAAGGGCAGACGGAGGGCGGCAGGGGTTCGTTGTAAACTAAATGAATACCATGCTTTTTGAGCTCGGGCAGGATGTCGGTTGTCAGCAAGGTGCCAAAGTTTTCCAGCTGCTGGTTAATGGTGTGCTGTACCTGAACGATCACATCGGCATACTCTTTTTTCTGGCGTGCCTTGATATTGTCTTTATCATAGAGCTTGTGCAGCGCCAAAAGAGCCGGAATCCGTACCCGGTAAAATTCGTCGAGGTTGGAGGAATAAATTGACAGAAACCTGATGCGCTCCAGTATCGGAACACCAGGTTTGGCGGCTTCCTGAAGTACGCGTGCGTTAAAGGAGAGCCAGCTAAGGTCTCTGTTAAAATAAGTATATGATTTCATACTGGCGGGGTTCCGCCTGCATTGTATAAAAAACTGAGCCATGTTTGCAAGCCGCCGTTGTAGGGATGGCAGGGAAAGTGCTGACAAGCCTGCGGCCCTAGGCTTTGCTCCCTATGCCTTCTGCTGAACCGCCTGCTTCAACCCTGTTTTTAGTTGATTTTGCTATTGCAGGCTTTCTTTTTTCTCTTTCGGATGCTGCCAGGCGTCTGCGTTGAGAATATCCATCCGTTGCGGATCAAAAACCGGTTCTAGTCCTGCTTTCACCTGGGGCCTGATAATCTTTATAGGCCTTCAGCGCCGGTTTGCGCAGCAATATAATGGCAATCACATTCAGCCAGGCCATTAATCCTACTCCCATATCTCCCAGCGCCCAGGCGGCTTCGGCTGTTCTGATAGATCCATAAAACACGGAAATCAACAGCAGCAGGCGCAGTACGGTTAGTTTCCAATTGGTCGGACCCTTTCGCTCCAGGTAACTCAGGTTGGTTTCTGCAATGTAGTAAAAGGCTATGATGGTGGTGAACGCAAAAAGAAATAGAGAAACCGCGATAAAGCCGGCACCCAAAGAGGGAAAATGGGTGTTGACGGCTTCTTGTGTAAAAACCGACCCGGCCGGTACACCTGGCAGGTTTTCTGCAAGAAATCCTCCCTTGGGATTGGCTACATTGTACTGCCCGGTAAAAAGAATCATCAGGGCTGTAGCAGTACAAACAAACAACGTGTCAATGTAAACGGAAAAAGCCTGTACCAGCCCTTGCTTGACCGGGTGGGTGGTTTCCGCTGCCGCGGCGGCATGGGGTGCCGTACCCAGGCCGGCCTCAGTGGAATAAATGCCTCTTTTAACGCCCCAGGATACCGCCATTCCAAAAATGCCGGCAAAGGCGGGTTCCAGGTCAAAGGCGGAACTGATAATAAGGCGGAAGACTTCGGGTATCTTACCAAAATTGATGAAGATTATTACAACCGCCATCAGGATATAGGCGCCGGCCATAAAAGGAACAATGACTTCGGAGGTTTTTCCAATCCGCTTCACGCCGCCGAAAATGATGAGGGCGGCCAGTAAGGTGACTGCTATGCCGGTATATACGGCCGGTATGGCAAAGGCGTTCTCCATACTCGATGCAATGGTATTGCTTTGCACGCCGGGAAATAAAGCCGTAGCGCCAATAACGGTCACCAGGGCAAAAAGCGCAGCATACCATTTCATGCCTAGTCCTTTGTCAATATAAAAGGCCGGGCCACCCCTGTACTGCCCATCTTTTACTTCTTTGTACACTTGCGCCAGCACCGATTCGATAAATGCGGAAGCGCTGCCTAAAAAAGCCATGATCCACATCCAGAAGACAGCGCCCGGACCACCCATGGCAATGGCGGTGGCCACACCGGCAATATTGCCGGTTCCTACCCGGCCGGCCACAGCTATTGAAAAAGCCTGAAAAGAGCTGACGCCTTTGTTGGAAGCCTTGCCCTGAAACAACAGCCGCAGCATGGTTTTTAAGTAACGCTACTGGATAAAGCGAGTGGCCACTGAAAAGTAAATCCCGGCTCCCAAACACAGAATAATCAGTGCATTGCTCCAGAGCACCTCGTTAATAGAATTGATTATTGTTTCCATCAAATACACACAAAAGGGATCTTAAAAAGAACGCAAAGGACGGTTTTTTTTCAATATTATAGCGTAGCGGATTTTTATGGGAAAAGCTTGTCATGCCTTGCTGGAACTGCATTGGAGCTACGGCAGTTGACTGAATGGTCAAGAAAATGAAAAATTGCAATATGGGTTTTTAAAAGACTTTTCCTGGCAGCCAGCCTTCTGCATTTATGAAAAGAGAGCGCATTTCCAACTACTTGCCTTGGGTATTAAAACGACTATGACATTAGCTGTAGTTATTTGCAGTAACAGAATGGCTGTACCTGCTGATAGCGTGGTGTCGGCACCGGTTGAAGCCATAATCAGGATAGCAAATTGTTTCATTATTTTCTCAATTGGGGGTAGTGATAAGCTATGTATGAGAAGCCTGGCCGTCGCGTAATTCAAGCGTTATAAAAGTCATCATGATACCTTTAGAAAAGTAACAAAAAAACAGAAAGGTCAGTTCCAAATATGTTTTCGATTTCTTTTATGGGCCTGTAAAAGTTGATAATCGTTATTGCAGTAACCAATTCAAAAAATAAGTTTTGGCACAGTTTTCTAAATAAAAGGGTAAAACAGTGAGTTATGAAATTGCGTAGTGAAAACCAAGTAGAAAAGCGTAGAAGGAAAATCGTTAACCGCGGGCCCGTACTGGTTCGTTCTGCTAAACCCGGACAAGCCTTGTCGGCCTCTTACACCCGGGAAAACCCACTTGCCCATTTATGGCGGGCTTAAACTGGCAAATGCTTGTTTGCAACATTTGTTTTAATGAATGAAATGGTGCATCAGCATCAACCAATATGGCACGTGACCTACTCCTGAATTGGCCGGTGGGCACAATGAATTTCCGGCGTTTTTAAAGGGATATCATCTTTTTATGTAGTTGGCTGACTTTGAGTTAAGGCAGCAAGGATCATCTTTGTCTGTTACCTGCGATACAGGTGTAGATTAGCGTATTGGATTATATACGTTTGAAGGGAAATGCTTCCTTGGTGCTGGCGCTGGCGAAGTTTTGCTTATTCAGAAAGAGGAGATAACAGCTAAGCCTGAACAGTATTGGTAGCATGGGCAAGTGTGACTCTTGCTGCCAAGGCATCAGGTGGGATGTAAAAGCCTAACCAACAGGTATGACTACAAAATGATGAAGATGCAAACGGATAGGAAAGTGGAATTGCCTATTGTCCGTTAAACGGATTTTAAAAACTGCCCGTTACCGTTATGGGTTTTTAAACTCCGGCAGAAAAACTGTTTCATGTGAATGGAACATTCAGGGGAAGATTTTGTTCCAATGCTTCGGGAAAGTGATCTGGAAAAGCAGCTTGCCAGGGCGTTGCAACTTTTCAACGCCCACAAGGATAAAAGTCGTTTATTGGTTTTGTCAAAAAAGCGCAAGATTGCTTTAATCAAAAAGCCCTTGATGGAAGTATATGGGCTTTTGAAAAAGGTTGCGTTTACAGGAAGGCAGGCGAGTGTTTAATATATCAAAGTTGTGCATGATGCTTCGGGCCCATACTGGATTGTAGCGGGATCAGGCTTGTCGGCCGGAGCTTTCGTTTAGTTGTTCGATGAGGGTTTTGATGCTGTCGTCCCAGGTGAAATGGGAAAGGATAAGGGCAGTAAGATGACCTTCCAGGTCAAAGGGCAGGTAAGGATACAGGTGACTGTATTCGCCTCTTTTATCCAGCCGCAGCTCGCCATACAGGGTAGAGCCCGCCTTAGCCAGATAGGCTTTACCCACTTGCTGGCGGTTGCCATAGCCCAGTAAAACCGGTAGCGGGCTATGATACTCGTAATAAGAAAAATCCGGGTCCAGCAGCATATTTTTATACACTACCATGTGCTCGGTTTGCACCAGAGTGGGCGTTTTAAAATGTGGCATGAGGCAATCCTTTTACCAAAGGTGTAACAGCTATATAAACAAATCATTAAGCCTTCGTTGTTAAAGCGTTAAATCATACAAGTATTGATGAGGTCCGGGAGAAGTGGATTTTATAAAACCAGTGCAAGATAGATGAGCTGCATTGGTTGTAACTTTCTGTAGAGGCAACAACAAAATAGCACAGCCAACATGGACAATTGCCTGCCATATCCGGGTACCAGGTTCTGTAACCCGGATAACCTGAGTTTTTATTGTCTGTTTTTTTATGATTAATGAACCAGTTGAGACTGCAGGGTCCAGCCCAGCGCAAATACCAGGCAATTCAACAGGTGGCTTTGGTGAGTCGCTTCCAGGTTGTGTATCATCAGCTCATCGGTTACTTCGCAGGTAAGGAGCGGACTGGCAGAGCGGGCATTGAATAAAAATAACCGGGGGTCTTCTCCAGCCAGCTTAAACTGGTAGCGGCTATCCGCCACCTTTACCCAGCCGCGGCTGATTTGGCTGCCATTAACCTTACCCTGTACCAGGCCGTATTCGTTTTTGATCAGTGTTTTTTGAAAGAGATCCTGCTCAAAAAAGAACAGGCGGCGAATCCCTTCAAAGTGCAGTCGAAAGGATTGCAGGTGACCGTGATAGTCCAGTTCCAGATGGTGTCCGCGGTTGCCGGAAAAGGCGGATTTAAGATGCTGCGGCTGGACAGGCTGTACTTGTGCCACATCATAAAAAGTTGATAATCCATTCATGTCTCGGGGCTGAAGATCAGTGCGGGGTAAAGATAGTTTTTTCAGCTTAATGCTGCCGGCACTTTTGTTAGAGGGTTGGGGGCAGGTACAGCTGCGCCTAGCTGGAGTAAAAATGTTTAAGGGTTGAAATACGCAGGTTTCCGGCATCACAATCGATGCGGTTGCTTTTAAAAACATGCTAGGAGCCATCAACAAGTCTTGAAACAAAAGCATGACCGGGCATTGGAGCAAAGGCTGTTCCGGAAGGAAAAAAGCCCGGAAAACTGGGATGTAGAGAATCCGGATTGGGAAGACCCCACATTGCGAAGCCCTGAGAACTGGGATGACAGATGGGTGGTGATGCCGACCTGGTTTTTCCACAAAGTGAGGAGATGAAAGATGGGTATGACTTTATCAACCCTGTTTTTTACTAAGGCAACAACGGTGGCAGATGGGTGCCGGGTAATTGGGTAGTGTAGCCTTTTCAGTTAGTTAAATGCAGCTTTGGCCAGCTTGTTTTTGAATTTCTTATGAGCAGGAAGACGGTAGTTTGCCTGACAACTGATCCTGCCACTCATTTCCCTTTAGGAATGAAAAGATTTTTATGTGGAGGTATAGCCTGAACTTTTAAAAGAAACGCTACTCAGCAAAAGGTGTCGACTTCTCCTGCACTTTGCATGAACAAAATCATGTTTTAACAATAGGGATGCAGCGGTATGCCGTGTCTGGTTGGATTTCAGGTTCTGTACTGGCAACGTATTGAAAGGCTGAAGGGAACCATCAGGTAAACGAAATCGGGTGAGGCAATGGTTCATTGAATAAAAAGTACTGAAGTGCACGGACCAATTTGCCGGTGCGCTTGCACTGCGCAGAGCTTCTACAGTGCTTACGGGTGAGATAGGAGGCTTTTCCTTTGCTGCAGAACCAAATTGAGTATAAAAACTGTATGGTTATTGAGGTGAATACTATTGAATTCGCTTGGTATATACAATGACGGCAAGCTCAAAAAATAGCTGTTTCCCTCATCTCTTAAAACACCTATATATGTTTAAGTATTTATTAATGGCCACTTTGTTGGTGACCCATGCGGCTCAAGCCCAGCATTTTGAATTTGGTTTGAAAGGAGGCGTTAATTTCAGCAATTTTACAGGCGGCGATTTCAACGATATTGATAATAAGACGTTGGTTGGTTTTCATGCAGGCGGCTTTATGCGCTTACACTTTGGCGACCTCATAGCGGTGCAACCTGAACTGCTGTTCTCCACCCAGGGTGCCAAATTAGAGTCTGCCACGGAAAGTATTGATGCAAAGGTCTCTTATATCAATGTGCCGATTCTTCTCCAGCTTCATTTCGGCGGGCTGTTTGTTGAAGGTGGTCCGCAGGTGGGCTTCAGAGTTAATGAAGATGTTCCCAACCAGAGCATTGAAAACTTTGCCAAGAGCAACGATTTATCCTTGGCCCTGGGCCTCGGGTACCAGAGTCACAGCGGCTTTGGCATCAGCGGCCGCTACAATATAGGGCTCAGCAAAGTGGGCGATTTTGAAGCTACTAATATAAACCCCGATTTTAAAAATGGTGTGGCCCAGATCAGCCTGTTTTATACGTTCTTCAATAAGAATAAAAAATAACTGTCCGGATCAACGCAGGGCCTGAACCCCTATGGGTTTTTAAAGCTTTTTCAGAAAGCCAGGCCAGGTTGTAAAAAATTGTTGCGCCAATTGTTGCCGTTGACAGCACCGGCCCGTAAATTTTTATGCACGGTTAAAAGTCACTCTTGTGATGGCAGGTTTCCTTGTGTCCGTACTCATAGCTTGGTTGCTGTAAAGGTGCCCATGAAGTAAATTGTAAAGGCGATACATTACGCCGGCTGGGTATTTTGTTTCAATAAGATCATTCTGGCAAAAAATCCATTTCACCATGCGGGAGTGGAAAAGGAAACTTTTAAAAAACCCATTTACAGCTGTTTTATTGGTGGAAATGCATCCCTTGATTTACTCCTTGACACAGGCAGGGAGTAATGTTCCGGTTGAAGTGCTGTAAAAGATTGCCGGAGTATAGCTACAGATAAAATGGTTTACATTCTTGCTTCTGATAAGGTCTTCTGAAGTTAGGGGTTGGTACCCGTATCTGACAACCTGAGATGCATTTTGATAGTGCTGCAGCTACATTGTTTTTGCTTCCTTGTGCTCACAATACGGAAGCCATTGAGTGGCCGGGTATAGTGTTTTAAGAAAATCTTAGCAGATGGCGATAAATCACTACTGGTTTAAGGTTACTGGGTATTTGTATTAATATTAATAGTATTTTACATATGTTATTTTGCTACTGTAACAGCAAAATATATTATCTTCAACAAGCCGTCTCTGGCAGGCAATCCGCTTTCTTTTCAAGTGCTGTTATCAACGGAGCAGGTTGGCTAAGGATTGGCGAAAGAGATTTTAGGTACACAGACCGTTTTCAATAAATTATATCGCTATTTTTATTTTCTGAACCGTAATCCATACAGTTATGCCCAAATACATGCTTCAGATAAACGGAAAAAGTCATGAGGTAGACGTTGCAGATGACACCCCTTTGCTATGGGTGTTGAGAGATCACCTGGGATTGGTAGGTACAAAATACGGATGTGGAATCGCCCAGTGTGGTACCTGTACCGTTCATTTTGATGGGGTGGCTACCCGCTCCTGTTTGTTGCCGGTTTCGGCTATTGGAAATGCAAAAGTCACCACCATCGAAGGTTTGTCCGAAAAAGGCGACCATCCGGTGCAGGAG
>JAEWAC010000145.1 GCA_023391895.1 Bacteroidota bacterium | reverse complement strand
GGTTTTGGTGATTACATGAATAACGCCACCTACCGCTTCGGAGCCGTAAATGGCAGAAGAGGCGCCTTTTAAAATTTCTATACGATCAATTTCTGCCGGTGCAATGGGGATATAGCTGTTGAAGTGCCCGGTAACCGGATCATTTACCCGTATACCATCCAGTATAACCAATACTTGTTGAAAGGTGCCGCCACGCAATACAAAATCGCTTTGTGAACCCATTGGTCCCCTGGCCTGAACCTCGATGCCGGGTAAATAACGTAACAATTCATCAATTGAATTTACCGGCAACTGCCGAAATCGTTCACTCTGTATGACCAATACGTTTCTTCCGGTTTGAGATTGGGAAATTGAATTTAAAGACGCCGTAACAGTAACGGGATTCAACTCAACCTCTGACTCTTGTGCCTTTCCGGTTGCCCACAACAATAACAAACCTCCGGAAATAAATAACCTTTTCATATGCATATTCGAAAATTGGAGGCGCAAAGATAAACGGTTAAGGTTATGGTACCATTTTAATAAGATTCCGATTCATTGGGAAAGTCGCCTGTCTTTACATCGTTGATATAATTTTTTACCGCATCGGTTATTTGCTCATATAAGTTGGAGTACTGGCGCAAAAAGCGAGGCTTGAATTCGGTATTGATGCCCAGCATGTCATGCATCACCAGCACCTGTCCGTCACAATAGTTGCCGGCACCAATGCCGATGGTGGGAATTTGTAAACTTTGGCTTACTTCTTTGGCCAATTGCGCAGGAATCTTTTCCAATACTACTGCAAAGCAGCCGGCCTCTTGCAACAACTGCGCGTCTTTTTTCAGCTTATTGGCTTCGGCTTCTTCTTTGGCCCGAACGCTGTAAGTGCCGAATTTGTAAATGGATTGAGGGGTTAAACCCAAATGCGCCATCACGGGTATACCGGCCGATATGATTCTTTTTACCGAGTCCAGTATCTCCTCGCCGCCTTCCAGTTTAATGGCATGGGCACCCGTTTCTTTCATCATGCGAATGGCAGAAGCCAGGGCAATATCGCCGTTGGACTGGTAAGATCCAAAGGGCAGATCTACCACCACCAGACTGCGCCGGGCACCCCGGATAACGGATGCTGCGTGATAGATCATCTGGTCCAACGTAATGGGAAGCGTGGTTTCATGACCGGCCATCACATTCGAGGCCGAGTCACCTACCAAGATCACATCAATGCCGGCGTCATCAAAGATGCGGGCAAAAGAAAAGTCGTAAGCGGTCAGCATCGATATTTTCTTTCCCGATGCTTTCATTTTTTGCAGGGTATTGGTGGTGATACGCTTGATTTCAGCTGTTGTGCTCATGGCCTTTGTTTGCGCCAAATTACTAAATACAAAACAGACCGGTTAAAATAAAGTTACCGGCAGCGGTAATCCCATTGCTTTAAGCAACTTCTTTAAAAACCTAAACACAACACTTCAACTATTCAACTATTTCAAAAAACCATATAGCAAAGGATATATTCTCTTTTCCTCCTAATCTTATAATTTCCCAAATCATGGTTCCGACATCTGTGAAATCCTTATAAAATCTGTGATCCAAAAACCCATGGACATACCTGATTTCAAATCAATCTGTTTTGATTCAATTGGTTTTAAAATAACTCTGCTATAATAAAATGATCAAAAAAGTTACAAGGCTTAAATTGCTGCTTTTGTACCCGTTACTTCTTCGTATAAAATATGGATCAGACCATCCGCCAGACCAATTTTGGGTACAAATATTTCCTCTGCATCGGCCCACCGCATCACATTGATATAAATTAAAAGCGCCGGTACAATCACATCGGCCCGGTCTTCCCGCAGCCGGTACAGGTTGATGCGTTGCGCTACCGTTAGCTGGCTGAACTCATTGTAATAATCTTTGAGCAAATCTAGCGGCAGTGGTTTGCCTTCTTTGCGTTTGGAAAGCGAAAACACCTTGTTGATATTGCCGCCGGAACCAATGGCGGTAACACCTTGCCGGTTGCTGGTATTGGCTTTTACAAACTGCTTTACTTCTTCCCACTCTTTTTCGGTTACCTGGTTTTTCAGCAACCGGATGGTGCCAATGTTGAATGAACTTTTGTTCACCAGCTTGCCGTTACTGAATAACGTAAGCTCGGTACTGCCGCCGCCTACGTCGATGTACAAATAAGACTTCTGGCTGTTGAGGTTTTCTGCTATATGGTTTTCGTAGATGAAGGAAGCTTCTTCCTGGCCGCTGATGACCTTTATTTCGATGCCGGTTTCTTTTTTTATATGCGCAAGCACTTCGGCGGCATTGGCGGCATCCCGCATGGCAGAGGTGGCACAAGCTTTTAAATGCTTTACTTCGTAAACATCCAGCAACAACTTGTAAGACTGTATGGTCTTTAAAAGCTTTTCGGCTTTTTGTGCCGATATGCGTCCGGTTTCAAATACATCAAAACCCAATCGTAACGGCACCCGCACCAGGGCTGCTTTAACAAAGTCGATAGTGCCTTGCGGACCGGTGATGACATCGTCGATCAGTAACCGGCAGGCGTTGCTTCCTAAATCAATGGCTGCTAATTTCAACGTTGGCTAATGTTTTTTTGTATAAATAATTGTAAGTCTCTACCTGTGAGCGGATGGGCTCCTGGTTGTCTTTGCGTACATAATCATTGGTCAGATCATTGTTCAGCCAGCGGGCCTTTACATTGTCTTCCAGTTGTATATTCAATATGTCTTTCAGTTCCTGCTTGATTCTTTCATCCAGAATAGGGCAGGTGGCTTCTACCCGGTGATCAATGTTGCGCACCATCCAGTCGGCGGAGGAAATATAAACTTTTTCTTTACCGTCATTATAAAAAATCCATACACGGGCATGCTCCAGGTATTCGTCTACAATGCTGATGGCGGTAACCGGGATTTTGAACTTTTCATTTTCAGACAGCATGCAAAAGATGCCTCTTACAATCAGTTTCACTTCTACACCTTCCCGGGCGGCTTCGTATAACTGAAAAATGAGTTCTTCATCTGAAAGGGAATTCATTTTAGCCGTAATCACTGCTTTTTTACCCTTACGTGCATTTTTTATTTCGTTACTGATCAGTTTCAGTAATTCTTTACGGATGAAATACGGACTGGGTATGATGGTGTTGCAGGCTTTTAAAAAGTGCGTGCCGGTTTTGTAATGCTCAATATAATTAAACAGCTTGTTTACATCAGACATGATGCTGCGGTTAGAAGTCAGCAGGCAGTGGTCGGCATATATTTTTGCCGTGCTTTCATTCAAATTACCCGTACTGACAAAACCATAATGAATAATGCGGTCGGTCAGCCGCTTGCGGATCAGGCAGATCTTGGCGTGCACCTTCATATTGGGGATGCCAATCAATACCTTCACACCTTCGTCTTCCAGCCGTTCCTTCCACTCCAGGTTGGCTTCTTCATCAAAGCGGGCCCGCAGTTCCAGCATTAAGGTTACCTGCTTACCGTTGCGTACGGCATTGATCAGGGCATTGATGATCTTGGAGTTTTTGGCCAGCCGGTAAGCCGTCATTTTGATGGCTGTTACATCCGGATCAATAGCGGCCTCCCGCAGCATATCAATAACCGGGTTGAAGGAGTGATAAGGAAAATGCAGCATAATGTCCCGCTCCATCACTACGTCGGTCACCCGGCGTTCCTGCAGCAGGGAATGATCGAAAGGTTTGCGGCGCTTGCTTTCTTTTAAAAATACCTGTTGCGGAAAGTCCATGAAATGCCGGAAGTTATGAATGCGGCCGCCCGGGATCAGGTTATCCCGCTTGGTCAGATTCATCCTGCGTATCAAATACTCCAGCAGGCCGGCATCCATTTCTTTGTCATAGATAAAGCGCACCGGCTTGCCCTTGCGCCTGTTTTTTAATCCTTTTTCAATTTTTTGGATCAGGGTTGTTGAAATGTCGTTATCAATGTCAATTTCCGCATCACGGGTTACTTTAAAGATGTGCGACTGGTACTGGTCGTACCCAAAATAGCTGAAGATCTCGGAAAGGTTATACCGGATCACATCTTCCAATAATATAATATGGTGTTCATCATCCGGTGAAGGCAGCAGGATAAAACGGTCTACAAAACGGGTAGGCACTTCGATCACCGCATATTTTCTTTTCAGGGCACTTTCCTGCTTCCACATCACCACGCCCAGGTAAATGGATTTGTCCCGCAGGTTGGGAAATTCCGGTATGCTTTCAATCATCAGGGGAATGACATTGGGGCTCACCTCGCTTTCATAAAAGCTAGTGACAAATTCGGCCTGCTCCGGCGTCAGGTCTTTTTCCGTTATCAGGAAAATCTTTTCCCTTTTCAGTTCTTCCAGTATCCCGCTCCAGATCCGGTTAAATTCGCTTTGCTGGTTCAGCACCGTCATTTGAATTTCTTCCAGTATGGCTTCGGGATCGTTTTCCAGGTGCATTTTGGCTTTGGCGCCATACTGGATCATGCGTTTTAAGGTAGCTACCCGCACCCGGAAGAACTCGTCCAGGTTGTTGGAAAAAATGCCTAAAAAACGGATGCGTTCTTTTAAGGGGACACTAGGGTCTGCCGCCTCCTGCAATACCCGGGCATTGAAGGACAGCCAGCTGACATCTCGGGGAATAATTTTTCTTTTTGTTGCCATTGAAGCCGGTTTGTATTAACAAACTCCATGCAGAATTCATTCCCGCCCCGCTTATGGCTGCTGTTGCAACTTTTGAATCAGGCCGGTGGTAGAATGTCCCGGTACGATCGGGTTGATGATTACCTGCCCGCCCCAGGCCAATACCTCTTTGGCACCGGCTATCTCCTCTACTTTATAGTCGCCTCCCTTTACCAGCACATCCGGACGAATGGTCACGATCAGGTCCCTGGGGGTTTCTTCTTCAAACAAAATAACAGCATCCACCATGGTTAAAGCCGCCAGTATCAAGGCTCTGGATTGTTCATCGTTTACCGGCCGGTCCGGACCTTTCAGGGCTTTTACAGAAGCATCGGAGTTCAGACCAATAATCAGCAGGTCGGCCTGGCTGGCTGCTGCTGAAAGAGAGGCAATATGGCCGGCATGCAAAATGTCAAAACAGCCATTGGTAAAGGCAATGGTTTTACCCAACACCCGCCATTGGGCAATTTTCTGCATTAATTGAGGAAGGGTAAGGATTTTATGGTTGATGCTGTTGCCTGGTCGCACGGTTTTGTCGTTTTTTATTGTAGTAGGAAAATAAAGCAGAAAAAACGATACCGCCAAACAAAACAATCAGTGTTTGTACCGACCACAGCAGCCAGCCCAGTGCCATACCAATGGTATGTGTATCAATACCATATAAACCCATCAGCCCGGCTACAAACAGGGGATAGGCGCCAATGCCGCCCGGTGTAATGATCATGCCCACGCTGCCGACCGCCAGGGTGGTAAGGCCGGCCCCGATACCCAGATGGTCTGTTTCCTGCAAGGCAAAAATGCCGGCGGTGGTACTGAATAAATAAAGCGCCCAGATGAAAAGAGATTGAAAAATAAAGGTGCCTTTGTTTTTGATGGCGCGAATGCTCAAAAGGCCATAGGAGATGCCTTTCAGCACATTTTTTACTTTGGCTACGGCATCGATGTGGCCAAAACGCTTCAAAAGCCCATATACGATTAAAAAGAAAGCCAGCACGGCACTCAGCGTTATTACCAGCCGCGAAACGGAAACCTCGCCCGCCTTGTCCTGGAAAAAAGTGCCGGTCAGCTCAGCTACGTAGTCACCAATGACTGCTCCTTCAAACAGCAGGGCCAAAAAGAAAACAATCATCAGGCACACCAGGTCAATGGCTCTTTCCACAACGATGGTACCAACCAGTTTATCGGCCCTTACTTTTTCATATTTTGCCAAAAGGGTGCATTTGACCACTTCGCCCAGCCGGGGCACGCCTGCATTGACCAGGTACCCGATCATAACCGCCGCAAAAACATTGAAGGTAGAGGGTGTGTAGCCCATAGGTTCCATCAAAATTTTCCAGCGGAGGGCCCGGACATAGTGGCTGAGCAACAGCATGCCCAGTACGGGCAGAATGAGCCAGTGCCGGGCGGCGCCAAGGGAGTATTTAATGTGTTGCCAGTCGGCCGCCGTAATGTCTTTAACGGTTAGCCATACAAAAAGGATCCCCAGCCCCAGGAAAAATATATATTGAAGAATTGTAAATAACTTTCTTTTCATTCCCTTCGAAAATAGCAATGCCAATGCTATTGACAAAAAGAACAATCAGATACCCTTAAAGTTTGTTGCCTTCTTTAGGAAAAACAATCCAGGGTTTAAAGGTTTTAGCCTGCTCGAACGGCATGGAGGCGTAAGAAATAATCACCACTACGTCACCCACCATTCCTCTGCGGGCAGCCGGACCATTCAAACAGCAAACACCCGATCCGCGTTTGCCTTTAATCAGGTAGGTATCCAGGCGTTCACCATTGTTTACATTCACCACCTGCACCTTTTCATTTTCAATCATATTCGCCGCTTCCATCAGGTCTTCATCCAGAGTTAAACTGCCTACATAATGGAGGTTGGCTTCGGTAATAGTGGCACGGTGCACTTTTGATTTCAAAACAGCAATGTTCATAAAGGCGCAAAGTTAATTGGATGTTGGTAAAGCAGGTGTTAATTCAGTAACATATTATCAATGAGGCGGATATTGCCAATGGTGGCGGCCACCAGGGCTACAGCTTTCTCCTGATCTTGTATATGGGTTTTTGAAGAAAGGTCTT
>JAEWAC010000077.1 GCA_023391895.1 Bacteroidota bacterium | reverse complement strand
CCCCTGAACAAGCCCGATGCATATTTTTCATCCATGGCCTGTGCCGGAGTTTTGGTCCTGGCCTGCACGGTTACATTGGCCAGCATTTTTTCCCGCATCAGCTCTCCGGCCTTTCGGTTTTCCTGCGCCATCAGGTACTGCCGGTAAGAGCCCGCGGTATCGGTATACGGGTTGTACGCCCAACTGTTTTGAAAGCTTTTGAAAAGCGTGGCGTTGAGCCGTTCTTCCATAAAGCGTACATCACCGCCTTTCAGCGTTTTGGCCGGTTGCAACTGGTAATATACCTGCAGCGTATCAAAAAAGAAAAGGTCCGGTTCCTTAAAAGTTCCATTGGCATGAATAGGAGTTACCACCATCCTGGAAGCCGAGTCTCTTTCTTTTAAAAACATTACAATATTGGCGCCGCTGGTAAGGCTACCCGGCGGCACGCCGTACACTTTACCCGACAGCGACAGGTAAGCCGTATCGCGTGGAAAAGTAATAGCCGGCATTTTTCCTTTTACCACGTCTTCCCATTTAAAGCGGCGCCAGCCGTGCGTCAGCATCACCACGTCCAGTTGCTGCTGCAGGGTGTCGTTGTTATGGGTAAAATAGTAAGCCGGGTTGTGTACATAGCCTTTAAGATCGCTGGTGAGCAGCAGGCGCGAAATAATATTTTGGCTGCTGTCCCATTTAACAGCGGCATCCGTAACCGAAACCGAAAGGCTGGCTTCAATTCTATCCGGCACCACCACCTGGATTTCGTTCCGGGCTCTTTTGTTCAGCCCCCAGTGCTGCACATTCATTTCAGCGTTAAAGGTGTACTCCTCGTTGTTGATAAAAGTAATGCGTTCGGCTATGGCATTCCAGCCGGCGTCAAATACGGTAATGGTTAGTATACCCGATGGCAGGTTGTCGGTGGGTATGATGCCTTTTTTGGCGATAACCGCCGTCAGGTCTACCGATGCCCGGAAAGCAGGCCGCTGGTTCATGGTACCCACCAGGTACAGTTGCCGGAGGTTGGCCCCCGCATCGGCGGTGCGGCTGATGGTAAACTGGCGCCGGGTGCCGGCTACCATTACCTGCAGGGCTATGCCGCTGGGTTGCAGACGCGGCAGGGCGGTGGTATGCTCCGCGCCTTTGGTATCCTTCCAGTGAGCGGTATAGCTTTCGCCGGTTTGCGCCTGCAGCAAAAAAGATCCCATGCCATTGTGTACAGAACGGAAAGAATCTACCACGGCGCCTTTGCTGTTTTTGATCACGCCCCTTACCGCCACCGGCAACCCCCACTGGTCGGCCGCCTTGAATGCCACTTTATTCACCAGCCCTGCCACTGCTTCGCCGCCTTCGGGAAAAAACTGCAGGGTGGGAATAATAGCCGGTTTGGCTGCGGGCGTTTTGGCCACCGGCGACACCACCCGCACGGCATGGTTGTAAATAAAAGCCGAATCAAAATTGAGCATCCACCGGGTGTAAGCCCGTACCTGTACCACTTTCCCGGCATAGTCTTCCGGCAGGTCAAACTGGTTGTGTGCCGTGGCGTTGACCACCGGGCTGACACTGTGCAGTAGGACCTTTCCTTTTTCATCCACCCAGTCTACATAAAGTGTTTTGCTACTTTCGGCCGGGTACAGGCCTTCCATCAGGTAAGCTTTAAACCAAATAGTTTCGCCCGGGGCGTATGCCGGCTTGTCGTAATGGAGGTATACTTTTTCCTGTCCGTACTGGTCGGCATAGGTATTTAAAGTAGTATCCAGGTTTTGTGCTTTGGCCGCCAGCGACAATAAAAAACAACAGCCAAAAACCTGGAAACGAAGTATTGTTTGAAAGGTCCGTTTTTTCATGATGTATCACTCCCGGGAAAGCAGGATGCGGTTGTTAAATTACGGCAACAGATGTTAACAGATTGACAACAGGAAAAAAATTAATTGGCAGAGTTAAGGCATATGGGATTTTAAAGAAGTTGTCTGAGCTATGATTTGAAGGGATTAGGAAGAGAAGAAAGCCATATGGGGTTTTGAAAAAGTACGCCAGATTAGAAGCACAGGCCATAGTGTAAATCGTCAGCGTAAATTGTACCGGTAAAGCTGTAAATCAAGAGATGGTTTTCATTCAGTAACTTTTAAAACAATCAACAAGGAAACAAAACCTCAGAAACATTCGCCGGGCCAAATGCAAACGCCGGAGAACTTTGTTGAAGATCCGCGTCGCAAAACGAGGCGTTTTTTTCCTCTGAACAAAAAAGATCATGATTGTGATAGGAGCTCTCCGGCGCAGGGATTCGGTGGCAGCTAGTGCGATGAAGGCAAGACAGAAGCATATGTATAATACCCTGGCAGAAAACACCAATAACCGATATAAAGATCCAAACTTCCCGGCCATATTTATTAAACAGGAAATGTTGATCGGTTAATTAAGAAAAATCTATAGAGCGGTTTTTCATAAGCAGCATATTTTTTGAAAAAAACCAATCCTGTAAACTTGCACTAGCAATTCATTCAAAACAATTTCAACCTGAATTGTCGTAACTTAATTAACACTAAGCCTGCTTTCCCCAGCCTTTACCTTTTGAAGCCTCCCGCCTGCCCTTTCTTTCGTGTAGCGGCGTTCACCAATTGATACAGCGTTTTATGAAAAGAATATTTAACATCCTCAAGAACGTTATTTCAGTAATTGCCTTACTGGTCCTTGCTTCAGGGCTCGTGTTAACCGTTATCGGCGGCTATGAAATGGTGATGGCGTTTACACATGTAGGTAATGAAGGCCACAAGGCGGCCGGACACATTGCAATTGGCCTGCTCAGAGCTATTGACATGTTTTTGATCGCCATTGTCTTTTTTGTGTTTTCAATCGGCGTGCTTGCGCTGTTTCACGATCCGGAAACGCCACTCCCGGTAAAACTGCCGGAATGGCTGCGAATAAAAAACTTTGTGCAGCTAAAAGTGATCCTGTGGGAGGCAATTCTCACCACGCTGGTCGTATCCTACCTGGCAGGGACAGCAGAGGATAAGCTGAAAGGGATTCAAACAAACATCCAGGGCTTGATCATTCCGGGCGTTATTCTGCTGATCGCCCTGAGCTTATATTTTTTAAAAAAAGGCGAACACAAGTAGATAACTGAAAGCACACATATGGCAGCCCCTTTTAAAATCGGAAAAACTATACCGAGTTTACCCAATCTTTCACCAGAAAACATTTTTTCACTCCTTGAATTCAGGCTCAGGGCAGAAATTCTGTTCAGTATACGTTCAATGATGAAATATCTACAAGTGAGAAAAATTCAATGTTTTTACTACTCGCCTAATAACAAAAGTATAATAACCAAAGGCGCCTTTGCTTTATTGTTGAAAAACGTTGCTGAGAAAAAACCTAAAAGATATTTGGTATCAACTTAGAATACGCAAGAAACGATCCCTAGACTTACTACTCCTGACACCCATCTTCTTTTTGAACCATCACTTTTCTGCCACTGCTGATTGAATGGATGCAGGAGGAAAGCCGCTATAGCCGTTTCAAAAACTCAACTGAGCATTTTGGCTTCCACGGGAGGTGCTGCGGCCGGTTGGTGCAACAGCTTTTTGCTTTGCCGGTTGAAACGCACATACAAAAAAACGGCGGAAACCAGCAGGCCAAACGTCAGCCCGATCCAGATGCCGTTGGCGCCCATGCCCAGCGGAATGCCCAGAACATACCCCAGCGGCAGCCCCACCACCCAGTAAGCCAGAAAGGTAATGAGGGTAGGTATATTCACATCGCCCATGCCGCGCAAAATGCCCAGGCCCACCACCTGCCCCCCATCGAACAACTGGAACAAACCTGCAAAAACAAGCAGTTGGGCCGCAATGGCAATCACCGCCGTATCAGAAGTATAAATCCACGGCAGCCAACGGTTGCACAGGATAAACAACAGGGCGGTGGCCGTCATAAAAACAATCACAATATGATAGCTGCTGACCGCATAGCGCCTTAAGGCCGTAAACTGGCGGCTTCCGAAAGTGTTGCCCGTTTTAATGGCAGCGGCCGCCGCTATACCGCTGGCCATCATGTAGGTCATGGCAGCCATGTTGATGGCCACCTGGTGCGCCGCCTGCTGCAAGGCTCCTATGGTGCCAATTAAAATGGCCGCCGCACTAAAGGCACTGATCTCAAAGAGGGATTGCAGCGCTACGGGCAAGCCTATTTTAAAGATGCGCAGGGCTCGGGCTTTGTCCAGCAAAAAGAAAGAAAACAGCCGCAGGTACCGCTTAAATCGTTCGGCCCGGAACACGTAAATGCTCATGGCCACCGCCATCACACAGCGGTCTACCAGCGTACTCCAGCCCACCCCTCTTACGCCCATCGGCTCGATGCCAAACATGCCCTTTACCAAAACAATGCCCAGGCAAATGTTCAGCACATTGCCCCAGATGGAAATGTTCATGGCCTGCCGGGTAAAGCTGAGACCTTCGGCAAATTGTTTAAAGGTATTGAACACCATCAGCGGGATAATGGAAATGCCCAGCAGCAACAGGTAAGGTTTGGCATGGCGCACTACCTCCGGCGACTGGCCCAGGTGGTCGATGACCAGCATGGACCCAAAGTACAACACCAGGAATAGCAGGATGCCCGTAACGACATTGATCAGTAAACTGCTGGACAGCAGCCGCCCACACTCTGCAAAATGGCCGCGGCCGTTTTCCTGGGCTATCAGGGGCGTTAATCCATACGATACGCCGATGCCTATGACCAGAACCACCATAAAAATGCTGTTGACCAGCGACACCGCCGCCAATTGCGCCGTACCGGCAAAATGTCCTACAATAATGGTATCGGCGGCATGCACCAGGGTGTGACCCAACTGCGAAATGACCACAGGAATGGCCAGCTTTAAACTGGTTTGGTAGTAAGGCTTATAGGTAGCGTAAATCTTTTTCACAAAACATTCGGTCTATGGAAACAGGCAACCGGTGGCACCGCTATACAGGGCAGCACTATACCGGCTGTAAAAACAAACCGCATAGTTAAATCAACTTTGGCACATAAAATAAAAATGTATCGGGAGAGGAGTTTTAAGTTGGATTGCAGATTACACGGATTTTGAGAAAGGGTTTCGCAGATCTTTAAAGCAGATGGGGTTTTAAAGCAGTTGCGCCCTTCTTGTTAATGCCCTTTCAGAGGGACTGGTTTTTCATCTACCGCTTACCCTGTCATCCCAACGAAGAAGGGATCTCGGAGGTTACAACCTTTATAGGCATTGCCGTGCGCAGCACGCCACACTACCGGTACCATTAGTCTGTTTTCATTCAACCTTTCCTGCACTCCAACGTAATGATTATGGGGTTTTGAAAGACGTTAGTTACTGTCAACTGTCATCTATCCACTGTTAACTATCTATGGGATTTTGAAGAAGTTGTTGCCTGAGATTGTTTTTGGCCCACCAAGGCACGAAGTCACAAAGGAACACAAAGAAAAAAGGCTGGAGGTATGGGAGGTTTCGGCTCAAGGCCGGGATGACAGGGGTGAGAGTTCTTTGTTTGTTTTGATAGCTTTAATGGAAGCGCACTTCTTTAAAAGCCCATATGGATTTTTGAAGCAGTTGATGGCCTGGTGTGCTTCGCTGAAAAATATTCAAAAGCCCATGGGTCAAT
>JAEWAC010000075.1 GCA_023391895.1 Bacteroidota bacterium | reverse complement strand
CGGCAGTGGTATGGTGGCAGGGTAGGTTGCCTGAATGGCCTTTATTTTATATCTGTACAACAAAGAAAAGGGTGCGCCCAGATCAAATTGCATATAAAACTGCTGGGGACAGTGCGGGAGGCGAACCAGAAGCAACAAGGCTGCATAAGGCTCCCACTCACTATGGATAGAGTCGCCCTGCCATTGAAAGTTGATTTCATAGGATTTTTGGGGCAATGTCAATTGGTTCGCAGGTAGGCTCGGAACAGATTGGGCATGGCACAGGGAGCTGCCAATAGAAAATAAGAGGATCGTAACGAACAAAGCATTTTTAAAAACACGCATTTTTATTTGCATCATAACTGTTGGTTGATGCATGCAAAGCTATCCGTTCACTTGTCTGAAGCAGCCGACATTTGCCCGACGTTCGCCTGACATTTGTTGATTATCAGGTGTTTAGGTTAGAGGTGCAGCCAGTGTGTTGAGCCTTTTAGTCCGCACCAAAGAAGCCACAATAACCAATGCATTCAACAAATACATTACAAAAAAGGAACCTGGTAATGGATGCTGTAAGACGAATCGAAGTAGGCGGCACTAACAATTTTGAATGCAGCGGTAAGCAGGAGCAGCAGGTTCAATGCAACCACCCAAAAAACCTGGATTTTGATGACTTCTCTTACATAGGCTACTACTTGTGGATTTTGCTCCTTCCTTTTTTTGAAAAGGTAAATAGGAATTAAAAAGTGGATAAAGGGCAGCACCAGATAGCTAAAGCAGGAAAGACAAAGCATTTGCAGGAAGTCCTGGGTATCTTCTCTGGTGTTCACTGCCGGGGCATCAATATTCGCAGTAGCTGGTTCTGGCTGGTCCGTTTCAGTGGCATGCTGTTCCTCAAAAGTGGTATCTAAAGCGGCAGCAATTGCTTTTAAGGTATAAGATCTCGGCGTAGTTTCACCACTTTCTATTCTCTGAATGGTTCGCACTGTTATATTGGTGAGGTGGGCCAGCTCTTCCTGCGTAAGTCCTTTTTTCTTTCTTGCATCAACAATTTTTTGGGGTACGAACATTTTAGAAATATATTTTCTTTTGTTGTTTTCTTACAGCTGCACACAACGTCAGGCTGTGCAAAGAGGTGTCTTATTAATGAATTATAAATATAAAAACAGCTATATTAAATATATCAAAAGTCCTTTTCTTCAAAAAAAGAACCTTTTAGTCAAGCAATTCGCCGTTAAAATTGAACTTGTACTTTCTATAGCCCCAATCTGTAGCCAAAATGTAATCATCGGTAATACTGAAGGTATTTAAGCCTTCTGGTGTCATAAAGATGTCTGCACCACTTCTCTTCCACATGATGTTTCCATTTTTGTCAATCCGTGAAATTTCAAGCTCTCCATGAACTATATAGCTGTCATTGTGCTTGAAGATTTCAAAGCAAGTTGCTCCGTCACCCTGACAGCGCCAGCGTATTTCCAAATTTGGGATTGAAAGGCAAAAAATTGTGTCAGCACAACAAATGACAACCTGGTCATCTTCAATAACGATGGATGATTCATATATTGATGTTCCTCCACCAATAGAACCTATTACGGCACTTTTCAGAAGTCGGTTGTCGTCAAATACTTTTATTCCATAAGAAGAAGGGTAGATATACTCAGATATGTCAAAGTGGATTAGGTCATAGTTATTGACGTTGTCTGACGAACCTGATGCAAAGGAGGTATCCTCAAAAATGTCAATCCTATATTTAGCTGTTAGAAAGATCACTCTTTAAATAGGCTATAATACAATAATAGCGGACGTAATCCAGATAAGCAAATGATGGATAAGGTTGTTTTTCAATTATTTCTCTTGCCTCTTTTCAGTTGTCAGAGTCGGCATACTAATTAAGCCAACTGGTATATCGGTTGGAATAATTGCATTTACGCATGAATGTTTTTGATCCCGCCGGGTTAGTTTGCTTGTTGCGTTTCCCAGTTTCAGAATATGTAATGTTTAGCTTTAACTTTCGCTTAAAGCAAATCATATAACCATGAAAAAGAATGTGCCTGGCAGCACTGCCCAACCGTCAACAACATGTTAACAAAAGATTCGATATAGCAGTGTTCAAAAACTAGTTTTATTTTTACTGCATGCTTTTTACAGCGCAGCCAATACCATACCGCTCAACTAATCATTTTACAAAGATTGTTGTGGATTACATCGGCCAGCAGCCGGTTTTACAGCCTTTTTATGCTTTTGCCCCTACCTGGCAGGGACTGCAGCAGGCCATTGAAAAAAAACAGCAACAGCCGGTTGACCGTGCTGCATTGGTAAAAGTGCTGGAAAACCAGTACCAGGGTGTAGCTACGACTGAACGGGTGCGGCAAAATATTCAATCCCTTTTGTCGCCCCAGACCTTCACCATCTGCACCGCCCACCAGCCTAACTTGTTTACTGGTCCGCTTTACTTTATTTACAAGATACTGCATGTGATCCGGCTGGCGGAGGAGCTAAAAAAGCAACAGCCGCAGCTTCATTTTGTGCCGGTTTTTTACATGGGTTCGGAAGATGCCGACCTGCAGGAACTGAACCACACTTACGTACAAGGCAAAAGGTACGAGTGGAAAACAGAGCAAACCGGTGCGGTAGGCCGTATGGTGATTGATAAGTCCCTGGTGGCCCTGATAGATGAAATGGCAGGACAACTGCTGGTGGCGCCTTATGGTAAGGAAGTGGTGGAACTGCTGAAGCAAAGTTACCAGCCAGGTAAGACCATCCAAACCGCCACTTTTGAAATCATCAATGAACTGATGGGCAAATGGGGCCTGCTGGTACTGATTGCGGATACGGCAGATCTTAAAAAAGCCATGATCCCGGTGTTTGAAGAAGACCTGTTTCAGCAGCGGCCCTCAGCTATAGTTGAGAAAACCTGCCAGCGCTTTAGCGAACATTATAATGTACAGGCCAACCCGCGTGACATCAACCTGTTTTATTTAAAAGATAACCTGCGCGAACGTATTATCAAGGTGGGTGATGACTTTGCAGTTCATAATACTACTATCCGTTTTACACCAGAAGCAATCAAAGCCGAACTGCACCAGCACCCGGAGCGCTTTAGTCCTAATGTGATCCTTCGGGGGCTGTACCAGGAAACCATTCTCCCCAACATTGCTTTTATTGGCGGCGGGGGCGAGGTGGCTTACTGGCTGCAGTTAAAAGAACTTTTCGATCATTACCATACACCTTTCCCCGTACTGGTACTGCGTAATTCTTTTTTGATCATCGACCAAAAATGGCAGCAGAAGATCAAAAAGCTAGACCTGGCTACCGAGCAGCTTTTTGAAACAGAGCTGGATATTTTAAATGGCGTTTTGGAAAAGGCCGGCAAGCAGCCGCAACTCAATGGCGAAGTGGCACAGCTGGCGCACTTATATGAGGATTTGAAAGAAGTGGCCACCGCGGTAGATGTAACCCTGCAACAACATGTAGAAGCCCTGAAGGTAAAAGCTCTGAACCAACTGATAAGCCTGGAGAAAAAGATGCAGCGGGCGGAGCGCAAGAAACACCAGGCCATCCAGGCGCAGATCGCCGGCCTGAAGGAGGCGCTTTTTCCCCGCAATGGTTTGCAGGAAAGGGTGGAAAACTTCAGTTCTTTTTATGCCCGGTGGGGCAGTAGCTTTTTGGATGCTTTGTATGATGCTTCCCTGAGCATAGAGCAGCAGTTTGTGGTACTGCAGGAAGCTTAAAGTTTCAGGCGGGCTTTAAACAGGTAGCTTTCCCCGTTGTCATTATCGGCGGCCAGGTGTATTATTAACGCATCGTTTTGCACGTCCTCAACGGCAATGGCTTCTATTTTCTGTGGCCCCGTTTCACCCAGCACCGTTGTTAAGTTCAATAATCCATCAGCCTTGATGGAAGTGGAGGACAACTTCTTTGAAAACCCATATATATAACCAACATAGCTGGCGCCAATGTCGCCGTCGGAGTAGGCATTATCCGTATTTTCTGTGGAGGCGGTAAACAGCAGTATATCTTTTTCTTTTACATAGCTGAGCCCTGACATACCAATCACATCCCCGGCATCTGGCAGCTGTATGGGTATCAGCATCGGCGTTTTTTTACCAATGCCTTTTTGAGCATCGTAGTCCAGCAGGATCAAATCATTGTCTTTATGGGTATCGTTGGCCCGGTTACTGAATACCAGTTTATCTCCTACATAAGCTGCTCCTTCAATGTTCAATTCTTTTACAGCAATGGGTGGCAGTTGGACATTCGCCGCTTTAAAGTGGAGCTTTTGCTGGTGAGGACCGGGCAGGTAAATCATTAAAACCTTATTGCGTTCCGGGCCCGAAAACGAACTGAAAGCAACGATACAAGGTTTGTTATTTTTGGCCACCAGTACCGATGCTTCCAAGTCGGGTTTTTGATCTTTTCCAATTCTTTTACCCTTGTTTTTAAACAACAACAGGCTATCCACCAGCTGGTGCTCTTTATCCAATACCAGCATTTGCGGCGCATCGTCACCAATTACATACAAGCGGTTGTTGTAGTATTCCAGGGTGGATGCCGATGGATAGAAGGGGAGATGGGTGCTTTTGAGTAACTCTATTTCCTGTGCGTAAACCTTATTTTGTATCGAAAGTATTGTGATAGCCAGCAGACTGCAGGTGCGCCACTTTTTCATGTACCTCATTTTTTAGTCCTTCCATGTAGGCTGCAATCTTTCTGCCAAGTGCTTCGTCCGCTATGCCTAATATCTTGGTGGCCAGTATGCCGGCGTTCTTGGCGGCATTCAGCGCCACGGTAGCTACCGGTACGCCATTGGGCATTTGCAAAATGGAGAGTATAGAGTCCCAGCCGTCAATAGAGTTGCTGCTTTTTACCGGTACGCCAATCACGGGTAGGGGCGTAATGGATGCCACCATACCCGGTAGGTGGGCCGCACCGCCGGCGCCGGCTATTATTACTTTCAACCCACGGTCCTGAGCCGATTGTGCATAATCTACCATACGAAGGGGGGTACGATGGGCCGACACAACCGTCAGTTCAAATGGAACGCCAAAATAACTCAAGATATCGGCAGCGGCCTGCATAACCGGTAGGTCGCTGTCGCTGCCCATGATAATGCCAACAAGTGGTTGCATAAAAATAAAGTTTTGATCTATCGAACTAAATCGCCCCGCAAACGTAACAATTCTATTTCAGCAACCTTTGCATTGAAGCTGGCTTGAATTAAACGGTTGGTGGCATCTGCCAGGCTTTGCTCTGCTTCCCGCAGCTCAATAAAGGTGGTGACACCCAGGCGGTACCGTTCACGGGCAATAAACAGGTTCTCCCTCACCAGCTTAATGTTTTCTTCTTCCAATGCCAGCGACCGCTTGTACAGGTCATAGTCTTTATAGGCATTGACAATGCTGGTATTCAGCAACGCCAGGCTTCTTTCATATACCAGTTCCTGCGACTGGATGGTGATTTCTGCTGCTTTGATCTGTCTGCGTACATTAAAGCCATTGAAGAGGGGAACCGTAGCGGTCAACCCATAGTTAAGTCCCCGGTTTTGGTTGAACAGGGGCTGAAAAGGGTTGATCACCGTATTGTTGTTGGTGCGGTTAAAGTTGTAGGCTGAATTGAATTCCACGGTGGGAAAACGCTCCGCCCTTCTTAAACGCAGGTCCAGCTCGGCCAGATCCAGGTTTTTTTGCGCAATCAGCAGGTCGGGATTGGTAGCGGTGATGCCTGCCTGTACAGAGTCCAGCAGCAGCGATGCATTGAAGGCGATAGCGGTATCGGCTACGGTAAAATTGTTGCCAACTGGCAGCACCAGCAATTGGTTCAATTGCTCTTTTAGTTTGCTGATGGCCGTTAGCTGTGCCAGGTAATTGGACTTTTGTGCATTGAGATCGATCTGCGCCTGCAGCAGGTCGGGCTTGGCTCCGGTACCTATGTCAAATTTATACTGGGCCAGTTTCAGGCGTTCTTCACTCAGCTGCATTTGCTCTACCAGGGCCCGGGCTTGCTGTTCTTGCCGGATAATGTCGTAATAAATCCGCATCACATCGGCTACCGTAGTAATTACCTGGCTTTTGATCTGCAGTTCGCCCAACTCTACCAGCTGGTTCAGGCGGTCTTTGGCAATAAACATGCGAAAGCCGTCAAAAAGGGTCCAGTTCAGGTTCAGCGAACCCGTTATGTTATTGGACTTGATACCGGTACTCTGGCGCTTGGTACCATCGGCCAATACCTGCCTTTGATTATTGTTGTTAAACAGCATGCCTCCGGCTGCATTCAACCGGGGCAGAAAGGCATAGTTGGCATAGGCGTAATCCAATGCCGCAAGTAAAGAGTCGTTACGGGTTATCTGTATGTCATAATTGTTTTGCAGGGAGGTGGCAATAGCTTCATTCAGGGTTAGAGGCGTAGTTTGAGCATGGGCAACTCCGGAAAAAAAGCAAACAACTCCAAATACGATAGATCTCAGTTTCATGAATGTACAAATTGCTTGTGTTCAGCTTTGATTTGTTTCTCTTCCAGCACATCCAGTTCGTTGCGCTTTTTCTTGGAGGAGAAATAAGAATACATGGCCGGGATTACAAATAAAGTTAAGATGAGTGAAAAGATAACGCCCCCTACAATTACAATACCCAATGG
>JAEWAC010000430.1 GCA_023391895.1 Bacteroidota bacterium | reverse complement strand
GGGCCTGCTGCATCCGCTCTTTCAGCTCCTCACCGCTGAGATGAGCCGCCAATTTCAACGTACGCATAACATAGCTTTCCTTAAAGGTACCTATCCTATTTTATTAATGTAGATCACAAGTTGGTATAACAGGTTGTTTTCTTCATCCCGCGCTAACAGGTCCCTGCCCAGCCCCCCTGTCCGAGCCGTGTCTCCTGAAAGGGACACGGCTCGGACAGGGGCAATAGGTTATGCTTTGCCCTTGTTGCCATTTCGCTATTGTACGCAACTACAGCCATTGCCCACTACAGCATCAGCCAGGCTGACAGGTGAGTTTTCTTTACAACCGCCTGCTTGCTAACCGGGTATTGCACAGGTCTTTGTTTTGACGGCAATGGCCTGCAAACAGAAAAGCGGCCGGCTTCCTGGGAAAATTAATTTTAACTTTATCGCCCACTAAAGTCACCGCCATGCCTAGAAAAATAAAGATCCTTATTGTAGAAGACAACGAGGATGAACGCGCCTTTATGAAAGAAGGCTTTACCTCCAGCGGCCTGTACGAAATTGTAGCCGAAGCCGGCAATGGCGACGAAATGCTGGAACTGTTTAAAAAACCCACCTTTTCCTTACCGGAAATAGTGTTGTCGGACCTGAACATGCCGGGCAAAAACGGCTACGAAGTAATTGAAGAAGTAAGAACCAACAGGGCGTTGCCGCAAATTCCGGTTGTGATCCTTTCCACGGCCCCTTATGTACCTTATGCTGAAAAATGCCTGAAAATAGGCGCCCATGCTTATTACACCAAGCCGGATACCTTTTTGGAATATGAAGGATTTGCCAAAAAAATGTACGGCGACGTAATGAACCACTGCCTGCACCCCTGAACGCATGGCCTTTCGGCAGTCCGCCTGTTGCCCAAAGATCCTGTTTCCTCAGGTGCTATAAGTGCGGTTTCAGCCGCTTTACCATGCGCCTTTGAACCCTTGTATTTACCTTTGGAAAGCCTTTTCTTTTCCTGCGCAACAGGGAAAGCACCTGCAGCAGCCCTTCCTTAACGGCTCTGCACCACTCCGCGCTCTTCAAAACCTTTTTCTCACCTAAAACAAAAGGAGGTTGTATGTCCAGGTTATTAGCTATGGCAGTACCCATCGCAGCCGGCAAAGATGCCGAATGGCACCAGTTTATAAGAGAACTGAAAGACAACCGGCTGGAAGAGTTCCAGGCGTCCCGCCGGAAATTGGGTGTACGGGAACGCACCTTTTACCAGGAAACACCAATGGGTGGCCTGGTGTTGGTAACCCTTGAAGGCGACAACCCGGAAGAGGCCCTGCGACAATTTGCACAAGGTAAAGACGCCTTTACGCAATGGTTCATGGAAAAAGTAAAGGCTACGCACGATATAGATCTTGCTGCCATTGTGCAAAGCCCCTTACCGCAAATGTTGCTTGACTCCGGCATGGTGGAAGCCCCGGCAGCTCAAAGGGTATAAGCCGGTGTGCTTTATTACGGCCCATGACAGCACCGGCACAGGCCGGCTTGCAGAACAGGAAAATAAAAGCGTTGTTACGCGCTTTAAAAGGTTTTTATTTTCTTTTAAAAGCCCATAGTATAAAGCTCCTGGTGCGGGCGGGCCTGCGGTTTTCTTTTGCAGCACACAGAACTGCTAACGGGTGTTGCAAAAGGAAACCGCCGGTTCAACTGCAGGGCCATGGCAGGGTATTCAGAATTGTATCTGGTGCCTTGCTAACCCGGAACTTATGAAAGCCCGAGAGATGGGCGTGCTTTTCTTTAAGATTTTTAATACTCAACTGCTTCAATAATGAACGGGATAGGGTAACTTTAAACTTCCCCTTCGTAAGGTATGTAATAGACCCTACTATCAGGGCTACCCAATCCTGCACTCCGTAAAACCAAAGGTTCGTACAACATTAGTAACAGCTAACAACGAACAAATGGAATCACCGAGAATCCAACCAGCCAGTGCCACTCCCCTACACGGCGCGGAGCACGAACACCTGCATCACAAAGAGTCCTTTATTACAAAATACGTTTTCAGCCAGGATCATAAGTTTATTTCCAAGCAGTTTCTGATCACGGGCATGATCTGGGCTATTATCGGGGGCTTGTTCTCTGTACTGTTCCGCCTGCAGCTGGGCTACCCCGAAGATTCCTTTCCCATCCTGGAAACATTTTTCGGCCACTGGGCTGAAGGTGGACGAATAAATCCTGACTTTTATTATGCCCTGGTGACCATACACGGCACGGTGATGATCTTTTTTGTGTTAACCGGCGGCCTTAGCGGCACTTTTGCCAACTTCCTGATTCCATTGCAGATTGGTGCCCGCGATATGGCTTCCCCTTTATTGAACATGCTGTCTTACTGGTTCTTTTTCCTGGCCAGCATTGTCATGCTTGCTTCCCTGTTCCTCGAAACCGGGCCTAATAATAATGGCTGGACTTCTTACCCGCCGCTGAGTGCATTGGGCCAGGCTAATACTGGTTCAAGAGCAGGTATGGATTACTGGCTGATCAGTTTAGCATTGTTTGTGGTATCGCAGTTACTTGGTGGCTTAAACTATATTTCCACCATCCTGAACCTGCGTACCAAAGGCATGAGCATGACACGGCTGCCGCTTACCATCTGGGCCTTGTTTTTTACAGCGGTGCTGGGTGTATTGGCTTTCCCGGTGCTGTTGTCCGGCTTTATCATGCTGTTGTTTGACCGCAACCTGGGCACTTCTTTTTACCTGAGCAATATTGTGGTGAATGGACAGATCTTGCCCCATGAAGGTGGCAGCCCTATTTTATATGAACACCTGTTCTGGTTCTTAGGGCATCCGGAAGTATATATTGTGATATTGCCGGCGATGGGGTTGGTATCGGAGGTAATGAGTGTGAATGCCCGCAAACCCATCTTTGGTTATATGGCCATGGTAGGCTCCTTATTTGCCATTGCCGTCCTGTCTTTGCTGGTATGGGCGCACCACATGTTTGTGTCCGGTATGAACCCATTCCTGGGCTCCTTTTTTG
The DNA here is from genome assembly GCA_023391895.1 of Bacteroidota bacterium. GTDB lineage: Bacteria > Bacteroidota > Bacteroidia > Chitinophagales > Chitinophagaceae > Flavisolibacter. Next base: position 2,065 of record JAEWAC010000430.1, on the reverse strand, counting down.
TACTGCTGACGCTGCTGATTGCCATTCCCTCTGCCATCAAGGTATTTAACTGGATTACTACCATCTGGAGAGGTAACCTGGTATTTACCCCTGGTATGTTGTTTTCCATTGGTTTTGTAAGCATGTTTATATCGGGTGGCCTGACGGGTATTTTCCTGGGCAACTCCACTATCGACATGCACCTGCACGATACCTACTTTATCGTTGCCCACTTTCACCTGGTAATGGGCGTGGCCGCTTTCTTTGGCATGTTTGCCGGTGTGTACCACTGGTTTCCAAAGATGTATGGCCGCTATATGAACAATACTTTAGGTTTTGTTCACTTCTGGATAACCCTGATCGGCTCTTACCTTATTTTCTGGCCCATGCACTACATGGGGTTTGCGGGTGTGCCCAGAAGATATCTTGATTTTAGCTTGTGGTCAAGTTTCAATCAGTTTAGCGATCTGAACAAAATGATCACGATTGTATCCATCATTGTATTTGCAGTGCAGCTCTTATTCGTATTCAACTTCTTTTATTCAGCCTTTAAAGGCAGAAAGGTAAAATCGGCCAATCCCTGGGGTTCCAACACTTTGGAATGGACCACGCCTATCCAGCCCGGCCACGGCAACTGGACGGGTGAAATTCCGGAAGTGCACCGCTGGCCATACGACTATAGTAAAGATGGCAGGCACTTTATACCCCAAACCGAACCCGTAAACCCGGAAGAATCAAGACACTAAGCTCTTTTCTTTTCTCAAAAGCCACTATGTATGCATTTGCTGAAACGGGCTTTTTATTACCTGGATAAAGAGCCGTATAAACGAACCAATTCAGGCACGCTCACCGTTTTGGCTATGGCTTCTATTATGGTGCTGTTCCTGCCGCTGATTGTAACCCTGCTGCTGGCCCGTACCAGGCTCCACAACCTGCCGTTCCTGGTGCCGCATGCCTTTAGCCTCAGCACGCTGATCATTATCCTGAGCAGCCGCCTGCTGCACTACACCCGGCTGTACAAGGATCAGGACCAGTATAAAAAATTCCGCACCTCCCTTATTGGCGTGGTGATGCTGGGCGTGCTGTTTCTTTACACCCAGTACCTGGGCTGGAATGTAGTGCACAACGCCATCCATCTCTACCACATCAAAATCATCATTGTTATTGTGGCGCTGCATGGACTTCACTTCCTGATTGCCATGCTGCTTTTTTTGGTGCACTTTGCCCGGTACAGCAAAGTAGCCAGCCCCGCCGATTCTTATATTTATTTTTTGAACCCGCAGAAAAACAACGCCTTCCGGTCTGCCTGCCTGTACTGGGATTACCTGGGGTACCTGTGGATTGGCCTTTACCTGCTGATGGTGGTTAAAACCCTGTAAAGATGCTGCCGTTGTTGCTGGTACTTAGCTTGTTTGTGCATGGCCGCATAAACCAAAAAGCCAATGATGTATAAGCCCGGCCTTGATGAGCGGCATCATTGCACAAGCCTGCAAATTGTTGTAACTCATTTATATTAGATATTGTTATATGACCGCCGCAAATACCGTTGTTTTGGCACAGCGCAATCGTATTATCCGCCGCTTTAAAGCCATTGGCGCCACGGCTCCCCAAAGGGCCATAGACCCCATCACCCACCACATCCGCCAAAGCCTCGTATTTGACCAGCTGGTAAAAGTAGAATCGCATCATTTTTACCTGGACGAAGCCCGCGCCACCACCAACGGCAGCCAGCGCACGCAAACGCTGGCTACGATTTTAATTGTTATTGCCATAGCGACTGTTTTGTACTTCTTTGTGCAGTGGCTGATGTGAGCAACATGGCTCTCTTCTTTTAGGATATACAAACCGTAGCTACACCTCCTGCTGTAACAAAGAGGTTAGAGCATTTACCGTAACCTTTTCATTTTCCCATGCTAATGTTGCCATAATGCAGCAGGCCCAAGAGGCAGGCGTTACTCTTGTAAAAAATACCGTCGTGCTCCGCAATTGACGATTTGGTGGCCATGCAGAAAAACCCATATTTTCAAAACCCTATACAGCTCTGACCTTAAGAGGAGACGGGGCAGGCACCAGCGCAGTTCAGGGC
>JAEWAC010000419.1 GCA_023391895.1 Bacteroidota bacterium | reverse complement strand
GTATAATACAGGTTGCCACCGCGGCTATCGCCTTCCCCAAATTGATGCCCCGGTTTGATCTTGACGGTCAGCAGTCCTCTCTGCAACGGGCTGTACGGAATAATGCCCAAACCTTTTTCCAAGGCCTGCGGAATGACGTTTTTTTCAATGGCCCGGTTGATCATGGAGTAGGGTACCTGGTTGGAGACCAACTGTATGGATTCCAGGGCTTCCTCTACCTGCGCCACATTGTAATTGCACACCCCGGCAGCCCTTACCTTGCCTTGTTCTATCAGGCGCTGCACCGCTTCAAACGTTTCACTGATGGGCGTGGTAGCATCAGGCCAGTGGATCTGGTACAAATCAATATAATCGGTTTTCAGGCGCCGCAGGCTGTCTTCGCATTCCTGCATCACTTTTTCTTTAGAGGCCCATTTAAACATGCGGAAAGGTTGGCCTTCATTATTGACCGAATCAAAAAAATATTCGCCCTGTTCTGTTTGCCAGTTCATGCCAAACTTGGTGAGTATCTGGTATTGGTCTCTGCGTACACCTTCCATGGCCTTTCCCACCAGTTCTTCGCTACGTCCAAAGCCGTAAACCGGTGCCGTATCTATGGTAGTGATACCTGCTTCATAAGCTGCCCTGATAGCTTTAATGGCGGCTGTTTCTTCAGCGCCGCCCCACATCCAGCCGCCGATGGCCCAGGCCCCAAAAGCCATGGGTGTCACCATTACATCCGATTTGCCTAGTCTTCTTAACTCCATATGTTTCTGATTAAAATGAAAAAATAAACAGACTGCAATTTAATCATAGATCCGTAAGCAATGCGCAATTACAAGGCATAACGTAGATGAGAGGCCATGGAAATGTTGTAACTTAATTGAATCTAATTTGTTCTTTAAAAAAAGCTAAGCCATGTCCTCCATTACTTCGTCCTCACATTCTATACCTGTGATGTACGACCAATACCTGGGACCTATATTGTTTGAAAACTATGCAATGGATTTAGTGGAGCGGATCAAAAACAAAAAACGCGACCAGGTACTGGAGCTGGCATGCGGCACCGGCAGGGCTACCCGGCACTTAAGCCAACTGATACCACCTGGCAAACGCCTGATTGCGACCGACCTGAACCCAGACATGCTGGCCGTGGCTCAAACAAAAGTTACTGAAACGAACATACAATGGCAGGTAGCCGACGCGCAATACCTTTCTTTTAGAGACAGCAGTTTTGACCTGGTGGTATGCCAGTTTGGTGTCATGCTGTTTCCGGACAAAGAAAAAGCCTTTAAGGAAGCCAGGCGGGTACTTAAAAATGCCGGCGTATTTTTGTTTAGTGTGTGGGACCATATTCAGACCAACCCCCTTTCTGCCAAAATAAATAAAGTAATACAGGAAACCCTGGGTGCAGACGCACCAGATTTTTTGACACAGGGTCCTTATTCGTTTTACGATCAGGGCGCCATCAGAGCAGGTTGCTGGCAGCAGGTTTCAGCCATGTGCAGGTAACGGCTGTACCCCGTATGGCTTATACCGAACAGGCGGATGATGTATGGAAAGGTTTTATTGAAGGGTCGCCCTTGCGGCTGTACCTGGAAGAAAAGGATATGGCTTCGCAAAAAGAAGTGCGGAACAACCTGCAAAAAGAATTTACCGCCGCCTATGGCAGCGGCAGAACAGCAGTACCCATGCAGGCACTGGTGTGTGAAGCCATCCGGTAGTGCAGCCGGACCAGCTTTTTCAAATTCCCATAGGGTGCATTCAGAAAAAGGAAAAAGAATCAGGCAGGGTTTTGTTATTTTGCCGCCATGAAAGGTTTGGTATGGCTTTGTTTATGGATAAGTTTCATTTTTGTTTCCTGTTCTCCCAAAATTGTAGAAACCGGCAAGGCTTCTTACTATGCGGACAAGTTTAACGGCAGGAAAACGGCCAATGGAGAAATATTTCGCAACAGTAAAAAAACAGCCGCCCACAAAACACTGCCCTTTGGCACCAAAGTAAAAGTAACCAACCTGCGCAATGGCAAAACGGTAAAAGTGCGCATCAACGACCGGGGACCTTTTGTAGCCGGCCGCCACATTGACCTGTCTAAAAAAGCAGCCCGAAAAATTGGGATGGTGCGGGAAGGCGTGGGCAACGTACAACTGAAGTACAGCAAAAAACAGGTAAAGAAATAATCACACTGGCACATTTTTATCAGTCGTCAAAAACAAATCAAAAAATTACAACTGGTGGTTCTTAGTCATATCGCATTGCACGTTTCGGACCTTGAAAAAAGCACCCATTTTTACCAACACATTTTGCAACTTCCGCCCATTCCGGAGCCTTTTAAAATAGGCATGCACAGCTGGTTTCAAATTGGGCCGCACTGCCAGCTGCACCTTATTGCAGGTGCCCGGGCAGCGGTAAAGCACCACATCAACCACCACTTGGCTTTTACCATTTCTTCCATGGAAGATTTTATCAGTCGTTTAACCTATGCCGGCATTAACTTTAGCGATGCCAATGGTAATAAAAACACCGTTCACATAAGGCCCGATGGTATTCAGCAGGTTTTCTTTCAGGATCCTGATGGCTATTGGCTGGAAGTAAATAACGACGTGCAGGCGATATAGGTTTTTGAAGAAGTTATTAGTTTGTTTTTTCACTTTTTATTGCTTCCACCATTCCGAATTATAAGGCCCTGCCGCCGTATCATACGTTTCGCCCGGTGCCGGCAGCAGCAAGGGCACATGGGCCTTTTCAGCGGCTTGTAGTATCCGCTCAACCGGCTCTGTCCACGGATGAAACGCCAGGTTAAAAGTGCCCCAGTGGATCGGCATCAGCAGTTTTCCTTTTAGGTCTAGGTGGGCTTTCACCGCGTTTTCAGGACCCATATGAATGCTTTCCCATTCCTGGTTATAAGCGCCGGTATCCAACATAGTCACATCAAAAGGTCCCAGTTGTTCGCCAATGGCAGCAAAGCCTTCGTAGTAACCCGAATCGGCTCCAAAATAAACCCGGTGCTGCGGCCCTTTAATGGCAAAAGAACCCCAAAGGGTATGAAAACGGTCGTTAAGCCAGCGGCCGGAAAAATGACGGGTCGGTGCAGCCGTCACGCTAAAATCAGCGGCCAGCTCTTTTATCTGCCACCAGTCAAGTTCGGTAATAAGCCGTTGCGGCACCCCCCATTTTTGCAAGCGGGCACCCACACCTAGCATAGTAATCACCGGAATGTTGCGGGAGGTGAGGTGCAAAATGGCGTTTTTGTCCAGGTGATCGTAATGGTCGTGCGACAGCAGCACATAATCAATAGGCGGCAGGTCCTGCAGGGATATGGGATTTTGAAAGAAACGCCTGGGGCCTATATGGGTAAAAGGCGATACTCTTTGATACCAAACCGGGTCGGTCAAAAAACGCTTGCCCTCTATTTCAATAAGGGTAGTGGAGTGGCCCAGCCAGGTAAGGCGCAAGGTATTAGCTGGCAAGTGATGAAGCTTGCTCAGATCGGCCTGGAAAGGTCCGAGGGGCTTGTTCGGTTCGCGGTTGGGGTGCTTTTGAAAATACTTTTTCAACACCCGGAAAAAAGCACCCGGCTGCATTACTTCTGTTGGAACGGGATTGTGGTACACTTTTCCGTCGAAGTGAGAAGTAAACGGTTTCATATGGCAAAGGTAAAAACAGCTTCGGCGCTTCTGTAAAAATTAATATGGGGTTTTGAACCAGTTGCTCCAGTGGTGGTCAGTCGTTCAAAAAATGGTCAATCATTTCCTCTCTTTGCACCTGTGCCAGGTATTGCTTGTAAGCGGCGTAAAAGTAAATGGAAATGATGATCGCCAGTATAAAAGCAATAGCATGAATCCGGTCGGTAAATCCGTTCGTGATATCCAGTAGATACATAACCATTTATTGTACTATATAAAAGACAAAGGCCTTGCCAAAAACGATGCAGCGGCAGCCACCAAAATCCGGCTCCGGTCAACATTTTCAAAACCCCATATAGCATCGGCTGCCGGTTGAAACTGAACCTGTAGCAAAAAAAAACGCGGCTTATGAAGCTTTTGACCAGGTGTTCTTCAATGGGGCGATTCAACTATCTTTGCAACCGCTATGACAACAGAATACTTAAAAGATATGAGGGACCGTGTGGCCGTCCTGAGGAGGTTTCTTTGACGTTGAGAACCGACGTGAAAAAATAAACCATGACAAACAACTTTCGCTGTCACCCGGCTTTTGGGACGATAGTGAACGGGCCACGACTATTTTAAAAGAAATTAAGCTAAACGAGTACTGGATCAAGCTGTACGAGCAAGTGGAAACCGCCGTAGAGGATTTTGCCGTGCTGTTTGAGTTCTGGAAAGAAGGTGAGGGCAGTGAAGAAGACGTAAAAGCCGCCTTTGACAAAGCCCAGGCTGAAATAGAAGAAGCAGAATTCAAAAGCACGCTGAACCAGCCCGAGGATGAGCTGCCAGCGGTATTGCAGATCAATTCCGGTGCCGGTGGTACCGAAAGCCAGGACTGGGCGCAGATGCTGGCCCGCATGTACCGCATGTACGGCGAAAAGCAGGGCTGGAGTGTAACCGAACTGGACTGGCAGGAAGGTGACGGTGCCGGTATCAAAACCTGTACGCTGCAATTTGACGGGCCGTTTGCCTATGGTTTTTTAAAAGCCGAAAGCGGCGTGCACCGCCTGGTGCGTATTTCGCCTTTTGATGCCAATGCCAAACGCCATACTTCTTTTGCTTCCGTCTTTGTGTACCCGCTGGTGGATGACAGCATCAACATCGAGATCAAGGACAGCGAAGTAAAAATGGAAACGGCCCGCAGCGGCGGTGCCGGTGGCCAGAATGTAAACAAGGTAGAAACCAAGGTGTTCCTGACGCACATTCCAACCGGTATTACGGTGGTGTGTCAAACTGAGCGTACGCAGATGGGCAACCGCGAAAAAGCCATGCAGATGCTGAAAAGCCGCCTGTATGAAGAGGAGTTGCGCAAGCGCGAAGAACTGAAAAATGCGGCCAATGCCAACAAGCGCAAAATAGAGTGGGGATCGCAAATACGCAGTTATGTATTCCACCCTTATAAAATGATCAAAGACCATCGCACCGATTACGAAGTGGGCAACATACAACCCGTTATGGATGGCGAACTGGATGGCTTCATCAAGGCTTACCTGATGCAGGCCAAAGAAGAAAACGTTTAAATCATCATACAAATTCATTTTATGAATCTTGGATATTTTTCATACCCTTTACCCGCCAATGAACCCATACACAGCTATGCACCCGGCACTGCCGAAAGAGCATCGCTGAAAAAAACACTGGCTGAATTGAAAAGTGAGCAGCTGGATATTCCCATGTACATTGGCAGTGAGGAAGTACGTACCGGCAACAAACAAGCTATTCATCCACCACATGAAATTGCACATACATTA
>JAEWAC010000394.1 GCA_023391895.1 Bacteroidota bacterium | reverse complement strand
GGCTTCCACTTGCAGGGCCGTCAGGTCGAACAGGCGCAGGTTGCCCTCTTTGGCATCTTTCTTTTCAACTGAAACAATCTCGAACAAATGTTCCTTCAGGTAAGCCAGACCCTTGGCCGCTTTTTCCTGGCTGCGCAAGCGGTCGATCGTAGCCACGAACTCCGTCTCGCGGTACAGGGTCTTTAACTCCCAGTACGTTTCCGATACAAATGCATCGATTTCTTTTTGCCGTTGTACGATCATGGCCAGGGTGGGCGTTTGCACCCGCCCGATGGAAAGCACCACTTTCGGCGGAGCAAATTTTTTGGTAAAGAGCCGGGTGGCATTCATCCCCAGCAGCCAGTCGCCAATAGCCCGGGCGCTGCCGGCCGCGTACAGGTTATTGTATTGGTCACTGTCTTTCAGTTTCTGAAAACCTTCCCGGATGGCTTCTTCGGTAAGCGATGAGATCCACAGCCGTTTTACGGGTTTGCTGCATTTGGCTTTAAGCAGCACCCATCGCTGGATCAGCTCTCCCTCCTGTCCGGCGTCACCGCAGTTGATCACTTCCTCGCAATTCTGGATGAGGTTTTCGATGACAGCAAATTGTTTTTTGACCCCATCGTTGTTGATGAGTTTGATCCCAAAGCTGGCGGGTATCATGGGCAGATCGTCCAGTCGCCAGAACTTCCAGGCTGGTTGGTAATCTTCCGGTTCTTTGAGAGTGCAGAAATGCCCAAAGGTCCAGGTAACCTGGTATCCGGCGCCTTCGTAATAGCCGTCTTTTCGCTGCCTGGCCCCCAATACTTCCGCGATGTCTTTGGCCACACTGGGTTTTTCAGCAATACAAACCTTCATCATTCATTCATCGTATTGACAGGCGAAATTAAGTGGATTGTAATTGACGAAAAGCTATGTGGAAATCTGGATTCATTTTGCAGAAGAACTTTTTATTCATTGTATGGTGAAATGGCCCATAATAGCAGTTTATGCAAAAAGATATATCATGAATAAAATAAAAACATACACCGTCTACTTCCAAATATCTTAAAGCATGACTTTCTTCGAAAAAACACCTTTTTGCACAGCCTGACAGTTAATAGCCAGAAGGCAGGATATTCATTGGTCGGTCATCTAAAGCCCAATTTCTCTTGTTTAATAAAGAAATTTAGCCCAATTTGTCTACTTCTGATCTATTTTACCAAGCAACTGTAAGGCGCATTTATGCTGAAGTTGCCCACTTTTTCTTTTTGATCCTCAGCATCGCCTTGCCTTCACCACCTGTTAAAACTGTTATTCATGGTAACAGGGAACATTGTATCAATACCGTACAGCAATTGTTCGAAATCGAACACTTCAGATTCACTATTATGGCGACTTACACTGTAAATCAATTGATTGAAATCCGGCACGAATTACGTAGCTTTTCGTAATTAATATACTGATACGATGCTGCACAACTATCTTAAGATTGCCTGGCGCAATATCAGGAACAATACACTTTTCTCTTTTCTCAACATATTTGGTTTGGCTACCGGCTTCACCTGCTGCCTGTTGATTGCCCTGTATATTGTCCACGAAACCAGTTATGACCATCACCATAAATACGCGGACCGCCTTTACCAAATAGCAACCACCTTTGTAAAAGACGGCCAGGATGATCCACAGCCCAATACCCCTGCACCAATGGCTGCTGCCATGAAGCAGGAGTTTCCCGAAATTGAAGAAACCACCCGCATACTCCAACTATTTGCAGAAGATAAAACATTATTGCAGTACACCCCTGAGCATCAGGAAACAAAATCGTTTTACGAGACAAAGGGTTTTGCTGCTGACGCTACTTTTTTCCAACTCTTCTCTTATCAATTTATTGAAGGCAATCCCCGCACCTGTCTCAGTGCACCCAACACGGTTGTCATCAACGAAGAAATTGCCCAAAAGCTTTTTGGCCATGAACCTGCTTTAAATAAGATCATCAAGATCAGCAGTAACACCAATGGTGACACTTCATTTACCATAACCGGCGTCTTCAGGCCTTCAAAAAAGCCAACTCAGATCGATGCACGATTCTTCATTTCCATGAAAGGAGGCAACCTGCAACAATTTGTTGAAGAGCAAACAGACATGGCCGGCAACAACATGTTCCAGACATTCCTGCTACTAAAACCCGGTGCCAGTGCTAAGGTGCTCCAGGCTAAATTCCCCGCCTTTGTGGATAAATACATTGGCGAGGCGCTCAAAAGCATGGGCTTTTACAAAAAACAATATCTCATTCCGGTAAAGGACATGCACCTGAATTCGGGCCTGAAGAACAATATCTCCGCAGTAGGCAGTATGGCTTCGTTATATATTCTGGGTTCCATTGCCCTGTTCACCCTCCTGCTTGCCTGTATCAATTTTATGAACCTGTCTACCGCCCGTTCGTCCAGGCGCTCTTCTGAAGTAGGCATCAGAAAAGTGCTTGGTGCCGCTAAAGGTTCCCTAGTAAAGCAATTTATAGGTGAATCTGTTTTAATGAGTTGTATTGCGTTGCTCCTGGCATTTGGGATCGCTGCACTGGCTTTGCCCTTTTTCTCGTACCTCTCGGGAACGAAATTAGCACTGGACTTTTCCTCGCAGTGGGTTTTGATGCTCGGCTTTATTTTCATTGCTGTCATCACGGGTTTATTAGCCGGCAGTTATCCTGCTTTCTACCTGTCTTCCTTTATTCCTGTTAAGGTTTTAAAAGGCAGGTTTACAAATTCTTTGTCTGCTGTTGCCCTAAGAAAAGGCCTGGTGGTTTTTCAATTTATAATTTCCGTGGTGCTCATCATTGCCTCTGTTGTTATCAACAGGCAAATGCAGTACATGCGCACCAAGGACTTGGGTTTTCAAAAAGACCAGCAGATCATTATACCCATGCGAAGCAGTAATGCAAAGAATATTTATACAGCGCTGAAAAACGAGATCAGTAAAGATCAAATGGTACAAAATGTGGGGGCCAGTTTTTATTACCCCGGAATCATGAACCCCAGCGATATGGGCCTGCGGCGCGAAGGCGCCCCTCCCGGCGAAGGAAAGCTGGTGCGAACCAATGCTGTTGATGAAACCTTTTTGCAAACCCTGGGCATACAGCCCCTGGCAGGCCGGCTTTTTTCAGCGCAGTTCCCTGGAGACACCAATGCCCGTATCATTGTTAACCTCGCCACCGTAAAAGAACTGGGTTTTACCTCTCCGGGTGAGGCTCCTGGCAAAAAATTATATTTTGACTGGAGGGGTCAAAGCTTTGAATACCATATAGTGGGAGTAGTAAAAGATTTTCACTTCCAAGACCTGCATGTTCCCATTGCGCCTTATGCGTTTTTCTTAAACAACCAACCGTCATATAATTACCTTGTTGTTCATGCAAAAGCCGGCCATGTTTCCACGTTGTTGAACAGAATAGGAAAAACCTGGAGTAGTTTAAATCCGGCTGAGCCTTTCGAATACAGTTTTCTCGACGAGGATTTTCAGAAGAATTATGCAACCGAAGACCGGCGCGCAGCCATGGTGGGATTCTTTACTACCATTGCCATCCTGATTTCCTGTTTGGGATTGTTTGGACTGGCAGCATTCAGCGCAGAGCAAAGAACAAAGGAGATCGGCATTCGCAAGGTACTGGGCGCATCGGTAAGCAGTATTGTGGGCTTACTCTCCAAGGATTTTATAAAGCTGGTGGTCATTGCCCTGTTCATTGCAGCACCTATCGGCTGGTATTTTATGAGTAATTGGCTGGAAGATTTTGCTTACCGCATCAATATGGGTTGGTGGATGTTTGCGCTTGCTGGTTCATTTGCTATCCTCATAGCGTTTGCGACGATTAGCCTTCATTCTATAAAAGCAGCACTGACCAACCCTACTAAAAATTTGCGGACCGAATAGGGAATTTAAGATTGGGTAAAGCCTGAGACACAGATGAAACCTGAAAAGATGGCAACTTCTTCAAAGCCTCATATTGCCATGCTGAGTCAGACGCTGTTACCATGACGTAAACGAATTGGAATTTTGAAGCCATGGGCATTCAAGGTTCTACAGCTTCATGTCTGTTCTGCGGCTCAATAAAGATAATTCAGCCTCTCATTGACTCATTTTCCAAATTTAATGCACTTAAAGAAATGGGAACACGGGGTCTTCTTTAAATGCGCTATTGCACTAGGGGTATTGCACTGTACCACCTTTAAACAGTTGCTTAACCTTGTTATTTAATATTGTAATTTTACCTTACCTATCTATTCACCTTACTCTATTTATGCTACCTGCTTTAGATGTGCCTGTCTAGTTTTTTAACTTCTAAATAGTCTTATATGAAAAAGTTTAAAACTATACTGGCAGTGGCTGCTATTGCTGCTTTTCTTTTTGGATGTAGAAAAGAAGATTGTGATAATCATAAGACAAGCCATGTGTATACGCTTAGTAACCAGGCTAATGGGAACAGCGTTATTCTTTTTGAGAGAAATACTAACGGCTCACTGGAATTCAGCGATTCCTTTCCAACAGGAGGCAAAGGTACAGGCGCGGGGTTAGGCAGTCAGGGAGCACTGACTTTAAGCCATGACCACGACTGGTTATTTGCAGTGAATGCAGGCAGTAACGAGATTTCTGTGTTGCGCATAAAAGGCAATACACTTGAACTGGTCAGCAAGGTACCTTCTGGCGGTAATATGCCGGTCAGTATCACCAGTTATCAAAATTGGGTTTATGTGTTAAATGCTGGAGACAATGGAAGTATTGCAGGCTTTTATTTAACACCCAGCGGTAGTTTAACGCCTATTCCTAATTCTGTACAACAACTAAGTGGTAAGGCTACTGGTCCGGCACAAATATCTTTTACAGAGGATGGGGCGAATCTGGTCATCACGGAAAAAGCAGCGAATAAAATTGTCTCCTATAATGTAACGGCTACCGGCACGCCTGGGGAATATCATGAACTCAGTTCCGCTTCACCCACACCTTTTGGCTTTGCCGTAGGTAATGATGGGTATATTTTTGTCAGCGAAGCCATGCAAAGCGCATTGAGCGTTTACCGTATAGCAGCTGATTCCATCCGTTTGGTTGATGGCCCTGTTTTAAACAACCAAAATGCAGCCTGCTGGGTAGTACTCACCAAGGACGGCAAGTATGCCTATACCGCCAATGCTGCCAGCAATTCTATAAGCGGTTACCGTGTTAGTTCTCCTAACGAGATTGAGTTATTGAATGAAAACGGAGTGACAGCTGTTACAGGCAGTAGCCCGATTGATGAAGCACTGAGTAGTAATTCAAAATACTTATATGTATTAAATTCAAGCAGCCATTCTATACGGGCATTTTCCATCAACACGGACGGAAGCTTACAGTTTATTGATGACGTAGACGGACTTCCCATAGGTGCAGCAGGATTAACTGCCAATTGATCAGGAAATCCAATTCTAAAAAGTATTCGGGTACTTCAGGAATAGATGCTAGCTAAAAGACCTCCTTAGTAGTTCCAGGCTTTTAGGAACGGCAACATGCGGGTCTTCCTTGCCTTCAAACTCGAGCGATACGTAGCCTTTGTAGCCGGCGTCTTTAAATATCTTTCCAATGCGGGGGTAGTCCATGTCTTTATCGTAGAAGGTGCCGCCCCCGTAATAGGTTTTTGCCTGCACGATGGAGGCGTGAGGCGCCAACCGCTGTAAGGGGCCATAAGGCGCGCCTACAAAATTGCCGGTATCGACATTCAAACCCATAGAAGGCGAATCTTTCAGGGCCTCATACATACGCAGTAAGTAGTCTATGTTGGAAGACAGGCCCCAATGGTTTTCCAGGGCCAGTACTACACCAAGTTTCTCCGCGTAGGCCAGACACTCCCGCATGCCTTCTACAGTCCACTGAATACCATCTTCATCCGTGTATCCTTCAATGGGCGGTTCAACACCATTCTGGTAATAATCGGTTTGTCTTTTATTCTTAATGGTACCCCAACTGCCAGTATTCATGCGTACACAGGGAATACCCATCTGTACGGCCATATCAATGCATTTGAATGTATGCTCTATGTCCGCCCTTCTTTTTGCTTTGTCGGGTTGCAAAAAGTTTTGGTGAATGGAAAGCAGCGGAAGTGCCAGCCCGCGATCAAAAGCCATTCTTTTGAGCTTGTTCATATACGCCACCGATTCGTTTTCCATTTGCCGGTGCAGGATCTCTACCCCGTCAAAACCCAGGTCTGATGCATGCTCAATCACCTTTTCAATGGGGTACTTAGTGGGTTCAAAATGCCAGTAGGAGTAACTGGACACCGCAAACCGGATTCTGGAGGAGGCAGCACTGCCGGACCTGCGCACTCCTGTTGTTCCCGGTTCTGTTGGCTGCTGCTTTTGCGGCTTGCCCTTATTACTGTTACCGTTTGCCCAAGCGGATAAAACACTCGCTCCACCAAGACTCAACAAGGAAAGGTTTTTAAGGACTTTTCTTCTGGATGGCAACCCTTGCGCCGGCTTTTGATTCATAGCGGTAAAATTTATCAAAAGATAAGAAATCTACAGCAGAGTTATAGCATAAAGTAAGCATGGCACCCGTTGAAAAATCCCCGACGCACACCATGGGCTTTTAAAAAAGCGGCAGAAGAACTATAATCAATCTTCAAAAAAGTAGCTGTAATGCAAGGTTGAAGTGGCCTCTTTCCCATTACTGCAAATTTTGAAAGCTGAGAACCGTTGACCAACAATTATGCAACCTTTAAGGTAAAATGATTCTCAATCTATTTGAGTGTTGCGAATTGGTTGAAATACCAGCCAGGGATATCTTTGTTAAAACAGGTATTTTAGGAACAAAACCTTATATGCAACTGCTAACAGACGGGTATAGGATCAGGTAAAATAAACTCTTTCAAAATCCCATAGTACAAATGCCGCTGTGTTGCCCCTTGCGCTTACCTTTTTCAACAACAGCATTTCGTTATCTGGATAGCGGCTTGGTTTTAGTATTCACCATAGACCATTCACCATTGACGAAAGGTGTTCTTAAAGTTGAAAACAATTGAGTATTATGAGAAAGTCCAGGTAGCTATTCTCTCTGATTAATTTGCTTTAAAAGTAAATGGATAAAATCTCCATTCAGCTACTATCTAGATTCTTTGCACCAGCCAGAAAGCAGCCATAAGGGCAATAAAGATCGACAAAGGATAAACTACCTTCCTTTTGTAGTACCTACCCTTTCCAAAAGGAAGGATCACCAGCGTATAAAACAGTGCAATCACCGCGATTTGCCCTACCTCCACACCAGCATTAAAGGCCAATAGCGACGTATAAAACTGATGGGGCGGCAGCCCTTTTTGGGCCAGGGCACTGGCAAATCCCAATCCATGAACAAGGCCAAATAGGAAAACGATCAAGATTCGCCAAGCCTTCACCCGGTCGAGCAACAAATTTTCAACCGCAATAAATAAAATCGTCAAAGCAATGATAGGCTCCACCAGCCCTGGTGGAGCCGCCACTATCTTTTGCATACTCAAAATAAGCGTTATTGAATGCGCAACCGTAAAAGCTGTAGCCTGCCATAAAATCGTTTGAACACGGGTGCTTAATAAACAAAGACCGGTAATGAAGAGGATATGATCAAAGCCGCCGGGCAGTATGTGCTGAAATCCCAGTAGAAGGTAATACCCTACCACCCGGTGTACGGGGGCATTTTCCAGGGCATAGTTTATGGTGTGTGCCTGTAAAAGGCAAGTCCCTAAAAGCAGCGGAACAAGAAAGATAAACCTTTTTGTTTTTGGAGAGCTTGACATGGACTTTTTAAAAGGTTCTCAATTGTTTTGCATGTAATTATTACCGCTGCTGAGCCGCTGGAGCACGGTTCGACTTTGCTGTTCTAAAGCGGCTTCAAGAAGTGGATGGTTCTTTAAGCCTTCCATCAACAACCACCTGGCTTTAGTTGGATTACCAGCACCGGCATATATTAATCCGGCCCGGCACAACAGCGTAGGATTTTTACAATGGGTTCGGAGTGCCTCCCCTATAAAGCGGCCCGCCTTTTCCCCATCCCCTTTGAGATAATACACCCAGGCCAGCAGTTCATTGACCTCAATGTTGTGAGGCCGCCGGTTGTATTCCGCCAGGGCATGATTCAATGCCTGGTCAACCTTGTTAACTTTTAAATAGACGGCTGCCAGCTCTCGATCTGTGTAATGCCCCATGGTTTCATCTGTTGCAGCCCTGGCATTACTGAGTTCCATCTCCTGAACCACCTGATCTGCTAAAGCATCCGCTTGCTGCGGCTTTCCAGCCTGGCGGTAGGCATCTATCAGGACTTCTTTAAAGGCATAATCGTTTACCAGTGTGCCGGCCTGTTGCAAATAAGTAATGGCTGCCGCTGACTGATGCCGCGCCAGTGCCACCTGAGCCAGCCCTGCCAGGGCATAAGCATAGTAAGGACGCTGGTTCAAGGCGGTGAAGAATTGCTTTTCGGCCGATGAAAGGTCCCCTACTTTTTCATATAACTGGCCCAGTTGCACCCGGGTCCATTCCGTGGCTTCATCACCGGGCAGGCCTGCCTCCACCGCCAGGGTCATGGCTTCAATAGCACCGGGATAATCACCATGAATTTCCCGCAGGTAAGCCACCCGGGCATAGGATCTCAAATCCGGCCGCAGGGCCATCATATTACCGGCCTGCTCTACAGCCACCTGGTAGTTGCCCAACTCCACCTGGGCATCTACCAAAAGGCCATAGATAAACGCATGATAAGGATTGATCCGCACCGCCTGTTCTGCCGTGGACAAAGCTTCTGCAAAATGGTGCTGGGACAGTTGGATCAGTGCTTTGTAAGCCAGCGCCTGAAAATTACTCCCATCCAGCTCCAGCACCTTATCCAACTGCATAAGGGCGGCCCGGTCATAATAGGCATAGTTGCCAGTTACCCGGGCTTCCTGGATGAAAAGCGCCGCCAGCCCCAGGGCCGCATTGGCGTCATCGGGATTTTCCCTTGCTCGCTGTAACAGGCGGGTGGCCGTCGTTTGAACACTCGCCCATTCTGGGGCCTTTGCCAGTGGTCCTTTACGGCTTTGCAATCCCTGATATATAAAGGTGGCGTGTTGCCGTTGGCGAATGAACCGGTACACAATGCCGCCTGCCAGTACAAAAAAAAGGACAAGTGTTAATAAATAAACCAGCTTTCTGCTCATAATCTAGTTTTCTTAAAAACCCATATGGCTCCAATCCAACAGGGCTGCACAAGATTTTATCAGCTTATTCTTTCAACAGTCGAATGGTTTGCCGAATGGTTCCGTCTTTTAGGATATGTATAAAATAAACTCCTTTGGAAAGGTTTGCGGCAGACCATTGCAACGTATGGGTGCCGGCACTCAGCTTTTGGTTGACCAGGACTTTTACCACCTTACCTACCGCATCGTACACCAGCACCTGCACCGTTGCTTCCTTATCCAGGCGATAACGGATCGTATTGGTTGTTATAACCGGGTTGGGCGTAGCAGTGGCAAAGATTTCTGGTGTGGCCATTCCCAACTTCGAAGTGGGTGCTATCTGGTTTAACGCAGGACCTTCCAGGGATTGGTCTACTTCGCAGGAGCAATTGTGCGTACCCGGCCAGGGCGTTTGTTCATACGGAAATACATTGCGGAATGAAGTATCATTGCGGTCAATGCCGGTGCTGTATTCAACAACGCTGCGCAATCTGGGTGTAATGGGATCGGTAGTGACACCCGGCTGGAAGTCATCATACCACAGGCCAATGCCAGCCAGCACCAGGCCGCTGACGGCCTGCAGTTCAATGCGGGTGACATCATCCTCCAGCCGCCGGCCGTTTGGAAAACCATCCATATTGGGAATGGCCTGGAGCTTTTTGCTGTCATTAAAACGGGTATCGGTTAACCCCAGCCCGGCAGCATACAACAAACCCAGCGGGCTAAATTCGGCACTGGTACGGGACGTGGGTGGCACTGCCATATTCAGGCGCAACATGTCACCACCATTGGGCAGAAAATTATTAATTATGGGTTTTCCTTCTGCCAGCGGGTTGCCTCCCTTCCCTACCGCCAGCTGGTAGGGTCGCAGGTTGGGGACCCCGGTATGAAACAGCGGCCACACATCGACCGAGCGTGGGGAATTGGGTGCCGGCAGCAGCAGATTGCCAAAAACAGCATCATCCAGGGCCGTGCCCGCCACTGCAGCACTGCCTTTTAAGCCAAATAAACCGTTTTGTCCGTTGCCAAAACCAAACTGTCCCAGGGAATTCTTTTGGATGCGCAAAGGGCTAAAGGCCGGCACGGCACCTCCAAACTGGGCATCATCCATGTAAAGAGCGAGTTCCGGATTGTAAAAAAAGTTACCAAAGGTTTTCAAATGCGCCAGGTCCTGGTAAGGTGTCAGGCTGTTCCAATAATCCTTGTACCCGATGGGAATCAATACTTCATTGGTCAGGGGCATGCCCAGCCGGGAAACCTGTACCCAGTCTCCCAAAAAAAATTCCTGTCCCTCATTAAGCACCTTGATCCTGCGCCGGCTGGCTGAAGCCCATACCCCGATCACATAATCAGGATCCAGGATACTGGAAGCCTGTTTGACGGAACGCCCGTCCTTTTGCAGGGTAGCAATATCTACCTCCAGCGCCAGGGTGGAGACGTTCAAACACCTTAGTCCGTCGCGGGGCTGGGTGCCCGTAGTCCGGGGCGCATCGCCTAAATCAAATATGCCGCCCAGGTCTACAAAAAAGGGATCATCCACCGTACCTACAAATACCCGCTCCCCGGTACTGGCCGTGGCAATGGACTGTTCGATGAGAGTATTATAATCCGGTGCATTCAGGCCAACAGGAGAACTAATAGACCGAGGACCAATAT
>JAEWAC010000379.1 GCA_023391895.1 Bacteroidota bacterium | reverse complement strand
TCGTAGCTCAGTTGCCATTCGGTGGTTTTGGCATTAAAGACTACTTCTAAAGCAAACTTGCTCAGGCGGGCTTCAATATAACGGGCAGCAGCGGCATCGTCGCCGGTGCGTACATCACCCCAGTTACCCTGGGTGTCGATCAGCAGGTCTTTCTGCCCCATGTTTACCAAGGCATCGCCAATTGAGGCATCACCGTGCGGGTGGTACTGCATGCTTTGTCCAATGATGTTGGCCACCTTGTTGTAACGGCCGTCATCCATTTCTTTCATGGCGTGCAAAATGCGGCGCTGTACGGGTTTCAGACCGTCTTCAACGGCAGGTACGGCCCGTTCCAGGATTACGTAAGAAGCATAATCCAGAAACCAGTTCTTGTACTGGCCATTGATTCCATTGTCGGATTGAACGGCTTCGTAATTTTTATTCTTCGTAGTGCTCATGTTTGATTTTATATATTTCGCTTTTTAAGATTGCTTTATTTTATTTTCTGGCCATTCATTTCCTGTCCATTTTGAAACAATATCATTTTGGTGACCTTACCTTGTTCATCTTTAAAAAATTCCACTTCGGCAGGAACGGCTTTCAGAAAAAAGCGTTTTTCAGTTTTGGCAAACATTTGAAATGTCGGTTGGCCAGTTGCCTGTCCGTATAAATAATTATCCTTTAAAGTGATAATAATGCTAAATGTGGGTGCCAATTGGTACTCGCCAATATACTGCTGCAATACAGCATCGGTTAGTTTTACTTCTTTATTTTCCTCCGGTATGGTATAAGGCTTGTTATACAAAATGGCAGTCAGGTCGTTGGAAAGTTTGGTCAGACTAGATGACGCATTTGAGAATAAAAGGATAGTGTAATCCTGCTCGGGCAGAAAAATAGCATTGGAAGTATATCCAAATATGCCGCCACCATGATGAATACGTTTCTGACCAAAAATACTGTCTATGGCCAGTCCATATCCATAGTTGTTTAAAACTGGCGTGAGGGCTTTTTGCCATGATTCTTTTTTCAGCAGTTTGCCTTGGGCCAGGGCCCGCTCCCATTTCAGCAGGTCAACTGTTGTGGTATAAATAGCGCCGGCAGCAAATGAGACAGTGGAATCAACAACAGGGGCAGGCACACTGCTAACATCAGAAACAGAAAAATATCCAGTAGTTTTTTTGCTGTTTTTTAAGCCTGCAAAGTCAAAACCTGAGTTATACATTTTCAGTGGCGTGAAGATCCTTTCACGTACAACCTGCTCATACTTTTTGCCAGTTACCTGCTCAATAATATAACCCAAAAGCATATATCCGCTATTGCTGTAGTTGTACCTGGTTCCAGGGTCAAACTCCAGGGGCTTATCTTTGAACAGCGCTATCATATAATCTTTGCTGATAGGTTTTACAGCACTCGTTTGCATAAACTGCGCATTGTTGGTATAATTAAAAATGCCCGAGGTATGCGTTAAAAGGTGGTGTATGGTTATTTTATCGCCATTGGGTATTTGGGGAAAGTATTTGCTGATCTTGTCCTGTACCGAAAGCTTGCCTTCTTCTTCTAACAGTAAAATAATGGCGGCCGTAAATTGCTTGGTAACCGACCCGATCTGGTAAATAGATGCCTCGTTGTTTTGTTTTTTATCACCTACATTACTATACCCGTAACCTTTGTTCAAAAGAACGGCATCGCCCTTGGCAATCAGCACTGCGCCGTAAAACCTGTGCTGGTCGGCATAGGCTTTTAAAAGTGCATCGGCTTTTTGGGTAACAGATTGAGCTCCGGCGGTGAGAGCGATAAAAATGAAGAAGAATAAGCTAGTTAGTGGTTTCATGTTTAATCTGTATTTGTAGGAATTGCTTCCTGGTTTACTGGTTTCAGCTTTACCTCAAAATCTTTCCACCCTTTAGCCGTATCACCAGTGATCTCCACCTTGTCTTCCGTCGCCAGGGCTTTCATGCGCCAAAGCAAAAACACATCACCGGTCTTGATCTTCATTTTACCCAGGATGTTGTGCATGGCTTTATGACCCTTTTGTGGTTCGGCCGTTAAACCTTTTAAAATGTCCATATCATAAAAAGAAGTTTCCTGGCTGGTGATCTTTTTGCCGCCTTCCAGTATACGCGCCATCGCATTTTCACTGCAGAGGCGCTTCCATTCATCGGGGTCCACTTCAAATTCACTGAGCGTGATGGCCCGACAGAGCTTTTTGGCTTTCAAAAACTCACGGGGCGGTATCTGGTGCAGCGTAGTGGGATAAAACAACTGTCCTTTATCGTTGATAAAAGGCAGGTTGTTCAGGTACAATACAAAGATGCGGGACTGGTAATCTTTCAACTGCGACATCAGCCAATAGTAACCACACACATCATGCTGGTTCTGTCCCATCCAGATCCAGACCGTTTCTTGGCTGGCCTCATCCAGGGCTTTTTTAAGGTTGTGCACCGCCAGGCGGTCGTCCACCATGTCCATCAACTGGTCCGTATTGTAGGGCGACATTTCCAGCAGTTCCTTCCACCAGGCCCGCCGCTGCTGGTAGCCTTCGGTTTCATAAATATTTTCCAAAGGACCCACAGCATAATCGTCCCGGATGATCTCAACTTTTCCTTCCAGGCTTTCATCCAGTTCCATGGCTTTTTTCAAAACCTCAATATCGGCCTCCTGAAATACAACGTGTATCATATGTATGATATCTGATTTTTTGATGTATGATGTTTTGAAGCTTTTTCCACTCCTTTATACAAGCTTAATGGCCACAAACAAATAATTGTTGGCGGCGCCAATTACTTCGTATTTAATATAAAATGATTCGGTAAAGATCTTGAAAGCCAGGAACTCATGTTTGGGAACCGCAAATTCGTCAAACAACAAAATATCACCCGGCTTTAAAAACCTATAGAGCTGCGTCATCACAAACAGCGCGGAGCTGAACAGGTCCGAATCAATATGAATCAGCTTACGGTTTTGGTTATCATATTGTTCCAAAAAAGGAATCAGTGTATCCTGAAACAATCCTTTATACAAGGCGGCTCTTTCATCCCGGATGTTCAAAGACTCCATGGCATAGGCCATGGACCCTTTTTCAAAACCACCCCATTTTTCCGGCAGGCCTTCAAACGTATCAAAACCAAAGAACCGGGAGCCGGGTTGTCCATTTTTATCGAGCCACCACTTAAAGGAGTAACCACCGGCCACACCAAATTCAAAATAGTCGATGGGGTTTTGAAAAAGATTTTCCTGTTGGGCAATGGCTTCGTACAGTTGATAGCGCCGGTTATAGTCCCAGGTCTCCCGGTAAAAGTCGTTATAACCTTTTACCGGGTGGTCTTTGCGCCACTTGGACATTTCCGACATAAAAACGCCGTTCTGCACGCCGCTGCTAAAAGGCTGCACCACGCCATGCAGGTTGTACTTCATGAAGAGTGCTTTGGCCTTTCTGATGAGATCGAGCTTGTTCAAATAATTAAGAATTAATAATTAGTAATTAATAATTGAGCTTAGGATTGGGAACCATTGATAATTGCGGTTAGAATTTTCAAAATTTCATCACAATCTATCAGCATCGAATCAGCAATCTTATGTTCCAGTAACCCGCTTTCTCTTAATAGCTTTATCCAGTATTTAGTTTCTCTTGTTTCTCTATATGCAATTCTTAATTTTTGAAGAAAGTCTTTTCTGGAAGAACCGCCCAGTGCTTCCTCCGTATTAGCACCAATAGAAGTGCCGCTTCTTAAAAGCTGGGTAATCAATGTTCTATCCACTTTTTTCTCCCGCAGGTAAAGATGTAATTTAATAATCCGCAATCCAAACTGGAAGGTTTTGTTCAATATCAGGTTATTATCTTTCACCCGATTATTAATTACTAATTATTAATTCTTCATCACGCTTCTACCGTCTCCACCGCATCCAGCTCCACCCTCAGGTTATTGATAATAAACTCCTGCCGGTCCTGGGTGTTTTTACCCATATAATACTCCAGCAATTGCTGAATGGAATCGCCATGCTCCAGGATCACCGGCTGCAGGCGGATGTCTTCACCAATAAAGGCGGCAAATTCATCCGGGCTGATCTCACCCAGACCCTTAAAGCGGGTGATCTCCGGTTTACCACCCAGCTTCTTAACGGCCTTTTGCTTTTCGGCTTCGGAATAGCAGTAAATGGTTTCCTGCTTGTTGCGTACCCGGAACAGCGGTGTTTCCAATATATAAATATGGTCTTTTTTTACCAGGTCGGGGAAGAACTGCAAAAAGAAGGTCATGATCAGCAGGCGGATGTGCATGCCATCCACGTCGGCATCGGTAGCAATCACAATGCGGTTGTAGCGCAGGCCTTCCAGTCCTTCTTCAATATTGAGGGCGTGCTGCAACAGGTTCAGTTCCTCATTTTCGTACACGATCTTTTTGGTCATGCCAAAGCAGTTGAGCGGCTTACCGCGTAAGCTGAATACGGCCTGGGTTTCCACGTCGCGGGCTTTGGTGATAGAACCGGAGGCAGAGTCGCCTTCAGTAATAAAGATGGTGCTTTCCTTTTGCGCCGTAAAAAATTCGTTTTTGTTCTTAGCGGGCGGCTCGTCGTTCAGGTGGACGCGGCAGTCGCGCAGCTTTTTGTTGTGCAGGTTGGCTTTTTTAGCCCGTTCGTTGGCCAGCTTTTTAATACCGGCCAGTTCTTTGCGCTCCCGTTCGCTTTGCTCAATGCGTTTTTTCAGCGCATCGGCCACCGTGGGGTTTTTATGCAGAAAGTTGTCCAGCTCGCGACTCAGGAAGTCCAGCACAAACTGCTTCATGCTCTGGCCGCCTTCTTCTACGTATAAAGAGCCCAGCTTGGTTTTGGTCTGACTTTCAAACACCGGCTCTACCACCCGAACGGCCACGGCCGCTACAATGCTTTGACGGATGTCGGGAGCTTCATAATCTTTTTTGAAAAAATCGCGGATCACCTTTACATAGGCTTCGCGGAAAGCGGCCTGGTGCGTACCACCCTGGGTGGTGTGCTGCCCGTTCACAAAGCTGTAGTAATCCTCGCCATAATCATTATTATGGGTGATGGCGACTTCAATGTCCTCTCCTTTTAAGTGGATGATGGGATAGCGAACGCCTTCGGGGTCAGTATCGTAATTGGTTTCCCGGCGCAGCAGGTCCAGCAAGCCGTTTTTACTTACATAGGTTTTGCCGTTGAAGACAATGCGAAGGCCGGCATTCAAAAAGCAATAGTTCCAGATCTGCTTTTCCAGGTATTCCGGTATAAAATGGAAATTCTTGAAAATGGTATCGTCCGGCACAAAGGTGACCAGCGTACCGTTTTCTTCGGTAGTTTTCGCTTCCTTGTGTTCTTTTATCAGAACGCCGCGTTCAAATTCGGCTTCCTTCATTTTGCCATCCCGGAAGGCGGCCACCTTAAAATAGTTACTCAGGGCGTTCACCGCCTTGGTACCTACCCCGTTCAGACCCACGCTTTTCTGAAAGGCCTTGCTGTCGTACTTGGCGCCGGTATTGATCTTGCTCACCACGTCTACCACCTTGCCCAGCGGAATACCCCGGCCATAGTCCCGCACGGTGACGGTTTTATCTTTAATAGACACCTCCACATTACGGCCATAGCCCATGGCAAATTCGTCAATACAGTTGTCAATCACCTCCTTTACCAATACATAAATACCATCATCGGGCGAGGCGCCATCGCCCAGTTTGCCAATGTACATACCGGGACGCAGGCGGATATGCTCCCGCCAGTCGAGGCTTCGGATACTGTCTTCGGTGTACTCAAAAACTTTTTTTGTTTCAGCCATAGGATCTCTAACGCTTGTAAAAAATGAAAATAATTTTGGTCTCAACTTATGTTTTTCCATCCCACCGGTCGCACCGCACCCTGGTGCCCGGCAACCGGACATCAGCAAAAATAAGTGGGCAAATATAAGAAAAAACAGCGGCTTTTTTGCTAATTTTTTTAGCCAAATGAAAATATTTTTATAAGGTTATTTTTGGCCATAACGTATTGGTATTCAACACTAAATATAATTTTTGCTTTTTATTTGACGGATTACTTTTGCTATCAATTCAAAACCCCTAATTTTGACCCCGGTTACCACCAAACACTGCGGTGGCGACCGGCCAAAACAAACCAACACCCATTATAATTCTGCTTACTTAACCCATTGTAACAGTTAGTAAACCACAAAAAGGAATTGTGTATGTATTCGTATGGATTGCTGGAACCCGGATGTTATTACCTGGTGCAGGAAAAAATGGACGCTCCCATTAGTCTGATCAAAGTGACTTCGGAATCAGATTATTGCATGTATGTCTTTACCTATGACGATCAGCTGATTACCGGCTGGAAACGGAAGACCGACCCTATTTACGACATTATTGAGTGTCTGAGCGACCAGGCGGTTGAAGATTGGGAAAGGCAATACAATAGTAACGAGGACGCTTATCACGAAGAAGAAGACGAAGAGTAACCCACCTAAGGTATCAATAGCGGCAGGCAGCATGGCTTTTTAGGTGCTCCTGCCGCTATTGCTTTTCCGGGCATGGGATTTTGAAGAAGTTGAATGGGTTGAATAGTTGATTGGTTGGAGGTGCATATGGGGTTTTGAAAGAATCAAGACCTTATCTGCTTCTACCAGCTAGTGGAGCCTATTTCAAATACCTCTCACCTGTCAGGCCGAACTTGTTTCGGCATCTCCTAGTATATGGGGTTTTAAAGAAGTTAAAAGATTGCCCGTTTCAGCTAAGAAAAGGTTCAAAAGCCCATAGGTCAATTCTATAGCTGCCTTAAAATCAACCGCCTGGCCTTCCTCTCCACCGTGGAGAGATCAGAGGGAGGGGGCAAACCTTTAAAAGCCCATACTGCTCCTTATTTTCATTTTACCTTTTTCATTTTTCAGGACTCCGCTCCCTTAAGGCTGAACCACCTATTCCCTGTTCAACTGTACCCGGCGTAGCTCCAACAGGTTCAGGGCATTAGGCTGAAAACTGTGTACCCAGGGCTGCACCAGCCGGATCACCACATCGTACCAAAGCGGCACCACCGGGGCGTCCTGTATCATGACCTGGTCGGCCTGGCGGTACAACTGGTAGCGTAAGGAATCATCCGTTTCAGCCAAAGCTTTTTCAAATAAAGCATCAAACTGAGGGTTTTTATAGCGGGTATAGTTGGGTGGCGCCGGGTTCTTGGAGTAGAATACCGACAGGTAATTTTCCGCATCGGGATAGTCTGCAATCCAGCTGCCCCTGAAAAACAAGGCTTTAGAGCTTGAGGTCATTTCCAGCAACAGGGATTTTTGCACCACCTCCACCTGGATGTTAAAGCCAATTTCTTCCAGCTGTCGGGCAATGTAATCGGCCATGTCGGCATAAATGGGTATGGTCAGCAGCTTTACCTGCGGCGTTTGACTACGGCTGGTAAAGCCGGCCTCCCGCAACAGCTGCCGGGCCTTTTGCGGATTATAATGATAGCCTTTAACCTCCAGCGAGTCAAACGAAGGCAGGCCTGCCGGCACAAAACCGCTTTGGGCCGGTATGCCCAATGAATTGCGCAGGTACAGGATCATTTTTTCCCGGTCAAAACCATAATTGATGGCCTGCCGCACTTTTTTCATCCGGATGGGTGCCCCTTTTACCAGCGCATTGGTACTATCCACCAGCAAGCCCAGGTATTCAATATTAAGGTAAGGATGGGTTTGCAGCGCCACTTTGTCCTGCCACTCCTTGCGCAGCGTTCCTTTTTTGGTCAAAACCTCATCTTTAAAAGAAGCATCAATGTCGTTGATAAAATCCAGTTGCCCCTGCCGGAACATCAAAAATTCGGTGGCTTTGCTATCGTAAAAGCTTACCTTGACGCCATCTAGGTACGGCAACCGCCTGCCAGCAGTGTCTTTTTCAAAATAAGTTGGATTCTTTTTCAGGATCAAGGCCTGCCCTTCTTCCCAGGCTACAAATTGAAACGGACCGGTACCTACCGCCTGCCGCCGAAAATCTGAACCGTACTTCTGAACCGCTTCTTTGGGTACAATCGAACAATACTGCATGGATAAAATACCCAAAATGGGATGGTACGGCTGCAGCAGTTTTAACTGAAAGGTGGTGTCATCCAAAGCTTTAAAGCCATTAACCGTATCCACTTTTCCGTTAAAGATCCAGGCACCAGGGCTGGCAACGGCCGGGTCAACCAGTCTTTGAAAGCTGTACACCACATCCTGCGTCGTCATTTTTCGGCCCTTGCCACCTTCAAAACAGGCGTTATCGTGAAAAAAA
>JAEWAC010000233.1 GCA_023391895.1 Bacteroidota bacterium | reverse complement strand
GTGTTAAGGTCAACTACTGCAGGCACTGTATCCCGCTAGTCTTTTCCTACAGCAATACGTCTCTGAAGCTAACGCGGGATAAGGCGCTGAACCTTTCCTGTTTTACATTTTTCGTTCTTAATTTTTCATTTTGCCTTAAAAGTCCATATGGGGTTTTGAAGCTGATGCCATAACAGTGTTCCTCTCTGTGCCTGTGTTTCCGTGGTTAAAAACTATCAAATACAAACTCTTTCAAAATCCCATAAACTTTCTTCTCTTCCTAATCTTTTAATTTACCTAAATCATGGTTCAGAAATCTGTGATCCAACTCGTGAACAAGTGAACTGGTGAACTCGAGAACTTTAAACTTATAACTTACCACTTAAAACTCCCCTCTTCACTGTGGACTGTCGTCTGTCGACTGTGGACTTCTCTCAATTCCACAACTTCAGCAGCAGGATCGAAATGCCGTAGATCAGGGTAATGATAAAGATGCCGGTGGCGGTTTTATCCCGCCTGGTATTGATGTAAATAGTGAAAAACACCACGTTGGCCAGCAGGCACAAACTGCCCAAAGAGGTAATCAGGCGGTTTTCGTGAATGAAATAATCCAGGAACACGCCAAAGGTTACCGAAGGAAAATTGATGTTGTACAAAATAACCAGTCCCAGCAAAGGCGCTACCAGGCCAATGATCATGCCCATGGGCAAACTATCGCGGGTCAGAAAGAATGTTCCAGCTTTTTTCAAGTTGTGCTTTTAGTTTATAGTGTGTCAGATCAAACTGTACCGGTACCACGCTCACATAGTTGTTAGCCAGTGCCCATACGTCGGTATCGGTTCCTTCGTCGAAGTTAACAAACTCACCCGTAAGCCAGTAATATTTGCGGCCGTGCGGATCGGTACGCTCCAGAAAATCTTCTTCGTACTTGGCATACGCCTGCCGGCAAATTTTGATGCCTTTGATTTCTTCCGGTTTGGCGATGGGGAAGTTGACGTTTAAAACTGTATGCTTTTCCGGCGTGGTTTGCAGCATTTCCTGCACAATAATGCGGGCATACTTACGGGCGGCGCTAAAATCGGCATCCAGGCTGTAGTCCAGCAGGGAAAAGCCAATGGAAGGAATGCTTTCAATGGCGGCTTCTACCGCTGCCGACATGGTGCCGGAATAGATGACGTTGATACTGTGGTTAGCGCCGTGGTTGATACCGCTGATGCAGATGTCGGGCTTGTGGCGCAAAATCTTATCTACCGCCAGCTTTACACAATCCACCGGTGTGCCGGTGCACTGGTAGGCTTCTATATCGTCAAAAAAATGAACTTTGTGCATGCGCAGCGGTACCCCGATGGTAATGGCGTGGCCCATGCCCGATTGCGCCTTGTCCGGTGCTACCACCACTATTTTACCCAAATCCTTTACCGCTTCCACCAGGTTGCGAATGCCAGGGGCGGTGATCCCGTCGTCGTTGGTTACTAAAATTACCGGTTCTTTTTTTCCGTCAGCCATTCCATTATTATTTGAGGTCAACAAAGTTGTATACTTTTTTATCATATCCAAAATTTGCACCACGTTATAATCTAAAAAAATTAGTATTTTGCATACTAAATAAATTAGCCGTATGTCTGTAGCTAATAAAAACCTCAAATACCTGAGGAAGTTGCGGGGGTGGACCCAGGAAGAGTTCGCCCAAAAACTGCGTATTAAAAGAAGTTTGCTGGGTGCCTACGAAGAAGAACGGGCCGACCCGCGCATTGATGTGCTGGAAGCCGTGGCCGACATGTTCAAGCTGTCGCTGGACGAGCTGCTGCGCAAAGATCTGAGCGAAACCAAGGGGAACTATATCTCCCGGCGGCGGGCTCAAAAGCTGGCCGCAGGCCGCGCCGATATTCCGTTTGTGCCGGTAAAAGCGGCGGCCGGTTACCTGGCGGGTTTTGCCGACCCGGAATTTGTGGATGAGCTCAACACCTTTACCCTGCCCATGCTGACCGGGGGCGACTACCGGGCTTTTGAAATTGTGGGAGACTCCATGATGCCCACACCCAGCGGCTCGGTGATTGTCGGCGAAAAGGTGGAAAGCCTGGAGGACCTGAAAAACAACAACACCTACGTGGTGGTGTCCAAAACCGACGGCTTTGTGTACAAGCGCGTCCTGAAAAACAACCGCCAGAAATACAAGTACACCCTGGTGAGCGACAACCCGGCCTACCAGCCTTATTCCGTTAATGCAGAAGATATACTGGAAGTGTGGCAGGCGCAAATGATCCTGTCCAAGGCCAACCAGCAGCAGCGGTGGGATGTAAACCAGCTAGCCGGCCTGGTAAACGACTTGCAGCAGCAGGTTAGCGTGTTGAAAAAGCGGATCAATTAATGGTGGAACAATAAAAAAAACTCCGCAGTAGTTGATATATAGGTTTTGTCTTTTATTTTTACCGGCCGAGCCAAAACAATCTGCATGCGTTGGAGGATATTCCTATTGTTCACTTTTTTGTTGGTAGCCGTTTTTGGCTTTTCTCAATCAAAGGTTCTCACTGCTGTCAAGGCCAGCCAGCCTCCCCACATCGATGGTAACCTGGATGATGCCGTGTGGCAAAGCGCTCCGGTAGCAACCGATTTTATCCAGAACTTTCCGGCTGTAGGCGCTGCCGCCTCCGCCAGAACAGAAGTACGGATACTATACGATGACGCGGCAGTTTATATCGGCGCTTACCTGTACGATGACCCGGCTTTGATCCGCCGGCAGCTGACGGCCCGCGATGGCGAGCAGCAGAGCGATGTGGATTATTTTTCCGTTTTTTTCGATACCTATAACGACCAGCAGAACGGTTTCCAGTTTTTGGTCACCTCCGCCAATGTACAAACCGATGCCAAACTGGACCCCAGCAGCAGCGGGGCCTGGGGTAACTATGGCGACCGCACCTGGGATGCCGTATGGCAAAGCAAAACTGAACTCAGGCCCGATGGCTGGGTGGTGGAAATGCGCATCCCCTACATCTCGCTGCGGTTTTCTAAAAAAGACGTACAAACCTGGGGCCTGCAGTTTTCGCGTTACATACGCCGCAATTCCGAAACTTCGTTCTGGAACCCGGTACGGCCGGAGGTCAACGGCTTTGCCAACCAGTTTGGTAAGTATACCGATATCAAAGATATTCAGCCGCCGCTCCGCCTGAGCCTGTCGCCTTATTTGTCGGGCGGTATACGGCATACGCCTTTTGCTGATGCGGACAAACCAACCGAATGGCTGCGCAGTGGCGGTATGGATGTGAAGTACGGCATTAATGAAAGCTTTACGCTCGATGCCACGCTGGTGCCGGACTTTGGGCAGGTGGTTTCGGATAACGTGATCAATAATCTTACCCCTTACGAACAGCGCTTTCAGGAAAACCGGCCTTTTTTTACCGAAGGCACCGAGTTGTTCAACAAAGCCGGCCTGTTTTATTCCCGCCGCATTGGCGCCCTGCCTTCGGGTTATAACCGGGCACAGGCACTGGCTGATGGTGACCCGGAATGGGAAATAGTGGACAATCCTTCCGTGACCCAGCTGTACAACGCGGTCAAGTTTTCGGGCCGTACCAAAAAGAAACTGGGTATTGGGGTTTTCAATGCCATTACCGCACCCATGCAGGCACATCTCCGGAACGTAGCCACCAAAAAAGACACTACTATACGCACCGAACCCCTGACCAATTACAACATTTTGGTGCTGGACCAGGCTTTTAAAGGCCGTTCTTTTGTAACGTTTACCAATACCAACGTCACCCGCAACGGTAGTGCCCACGATGCCAATGTTTCGGCTTTGGACTGGGGCTGGTATCTTAAAAACAATACCTATGCTATCAGCGGTACGGCCCGCTACAGCACCACCCTGGGCTACCGGCCATACAGCAGTGCCTATTTTTTAAATACAAATACCCTTTACATTAACGGCAGCCGTTATTTAAAACCCTATGATGGCTTTACCAGCCGCCTTCGTTTAGCCAAGGTCAGCGGCAAGGTGCAATATTCGGTCAGCGGGCAGGTAGAGTCAGACCAATACGATCCCAACGATCTGGGTTATTTACAGGCGCCCAATAAAGTCGTGTACGCCGGCGGCATTAGCTACAACCAGTTTGAACCAACCGGCCGTTTTCTGAACTACAATTATAGTCTCAACCTGAATTATAACTGGCTGTATAAGCCGTACGCCTTTAACAGCTTTGAAGTGGTAGCTAACGGCTTCTGGCTGTTTAAAAACATGTGGGATGTGAATCTCGAGGTAGGTAGCTTCCCCTTTTGGCAAAACGACTATTTTGAACTGCGCACGCCGGGCCGCTTTGTGCAAAAGCCCTGGTATTTTTATACGTTCTTAAGCGGCAGCACCGACAGCCGCAAGCGCCTCTTTGGCAACTATGAAATTGGTTTGGCTGAAGGTGCCCTGCCCAACAATCCTTATTTTAGAATCAGTGGCGGCCTGCGCTATCGCTTCAACAACCAGTTTTCCCTGTCGCTGCACCTGGACCGCCAGCACGATAAAAGCCAGGTGGGCTACGCCTTTATGCGGGAATCTAACGGCGAGCCGATCATTGGTTTCCGGGAGTATAAAGACGTGACCAGCATCATTTCCGGAATCTATAATTTTTCACCCCGCATGAACCTGACAGTGCGGGCCCGGCACTACTGGAGCCGTATCAATTACCACAGCTTTCACAATGTGAGCGCTGATGGTAAATACATCAGCCGGCCCTTTATTGACGGTCTGAATGACAACTTCAACGTGTTTAACGTAGATGCCTTTTTTACCTGGGACTTTCGCCCGGGCAACCGCATTATTGCCGGCTGGAAAAACTGGTTAGGGCCGGATGCGGTAGCGGCAGAACAGTACCGTTACTACACCCAGAACTTCCGGCGCAGCCTGGAGCTGCCCCATGGCAATGAGCTGACCCTGCGGGTGATTTTTTTCTTAGATTATAACCAGTTGCGTGGCAAACATTAATGCAGGTCATAAATGTCTTTGGCCAATCGAAAGGTATTGCAATGAGCTTCTACAATGGTTTTTACCTGGGGCGAATAACCGCCGCCCATGGCTACCGTGCATGGAATGTTGTGCTTTTTTAAAGTAGTAAACACCAGCTGGTCTCTTTGCTTGCAACCCTGGAGCGTTACTTTCAGTTTGCCCAATTTGTCGGTTTCCAGTATATCCACACCGGATAAATAAAAAACA
>JAEWAC010000199.1 GCA_023391895.1 Bacteroidota bacterium | reverse complement strand
CTGTACAACCGCATCAAAACAGGTGATGAGGTTGTTTAATTTATTGCAAGGTGCATCATCAGTACTGGCTGTTAGTAACCGGTTCCTTCGGCATGTCGGTGTTGGTGGTATTGGTGGAATCGACTCCTGTTTTGGTAGTGTCAGCGCCAGTGGTAGTGGTGGTGGATGTTCCACTGTTATCATTGCAGGCGCTTAGTAAAACAACCGCACCTAACAGGAAGCTAAAAAAACTTTTGGTCAGGATCGTTCTTGTCATAATAAAAAACATTGTTATACAAATCTAATTATATTATACCAGTATTCACGGATCCCTGACGTATAGGTTTTAGGAGCGCTTTTTTTCTGTTTCAGGGCGGGAATTTAAGGTTTGTCGGTCAGCCTGATTGTTGCTCAAATTACCCGGCTTCTGCAAAGCCGGTAAAGCTCATCCATTACACTCATCATTTGAAAGGGAAAAGAGCCGCTCAGTAAATACTTCTGGAACAAAGGTTTTTAAAAACCCCATATAAAAATGATTCGCCCCAGGACAAGTGGCAGTTTATTTGAGGTAGATGTTGGAAGACTGCTTTGCTCACCTTTTCATTCTTTCTTTATGGTTGCTTCCGAAAACAACCTGCACTTCAAGCAGGAACTGGTCAATTCTATTTTGCACGGATTGGGAATCGTGTTTGGCATCATCAGCCTTCCTTTTTTGCTGCTGCTGGCGCTTAAAGAAAACAATTCGGTTAAACTGATTGGGGCCGGTGTGTATGGGATTTCTTTTTTGATGGTGTTTACCTTTTCTACTTTATACCACGGCTTTCGGCACCAAAAGTTAAAGCGGACGTTCAAGATCCTGGACCATATCAGCATTTATTATTTGATTGCTGGCACTTATACGCCTTTGGTGCTCGTTTACCAGCACAACAGTTTCGGCATTGGGCTGCTGATTGTTTTATGGACGCTTGCTTTTATGGGTACGTTTTTCAAGCTTTTTTTTTGCGGTAAATGGGACACACTGTCCACCCTTATATATTTAATGATGGGCTGGAGCATGCTGGCCGGCGGCCAGGCTTTTTTTGATCCTATTCCGTCCATCGTGCTTTATCTGATTATTGGAGGCGGACTGTTGTATAGCCTGGGCGTGATATTTTACCTTTGGGAAAAGTTTACCTACAGCCATGCCGTATGGCATTCGTTTGTTTTGGTGGCGGCCATTTGTCACTATTCCGCTATTTACCTGTCTATTTCCTGAAAGCTCATTGCAAATGTCAAAAACATTTACCTAACCCCTGACCAGGTGCTGGTCAAAACCCAGGGCCACCAGTTGTTCAAAGGCCTGCCACACATCGTCCGGTATCTCCTGCTCTATCTGAAAACCTTTTTTCGGGTACAACTTGATCCGCTGCAAATCACCAACCATGATCTGAATGACGTGCTCCAGCGGTATGTCGGGTGTGGCGTATTGTTCAAACGGGATTTGCGGTGAAGTAACCAGTAAGGTTTTTTCGGGCCAGTGTTTTTTAAAGGTGGCATAACTCCGCCGCTCCATATAAGGTTTTTGAACCACTATAAAACGTTGGGGGTCCAGCCCGTTCCGATGCAGTAACTGTTGGGTAAACAAGATGTTTTCGCCGGTATTGGTAGACCTGTTTTCAATGAAAAAGGCCTCCTGCGGCACGCCTTGCGCCAGGGCAATTTTTGCAAACTGGTCGGCTTCGGCTTCTTTCCACATCCCTTCTGTGAGCCGGCCCAGGCCTCCTGAAAAAACCAGCAGGGGTGCCCACCCTTGTAAGTACAGTTCAGCGGCCCGCTCGGCTACCCGTAAATCATGGCTTCCCAGGGTTAATATACAATCTGCTTTTTGGAGCTGGTGATTCATATGATGATAATCCCACAGCTTTTTGGCTAATGCTATACTTTCTTTTGTTACCATACCTTCAACAACTTAAATAGAATTAATTGGAATCAAACGCATTCAACTTTCCTGCATCTGGATAAACAGGTATAAATATAACTACAGCCATCCGTAACCCAGGCATATGGGGTTTTTAAAAGTTTTTCAAAACCCCATATGCCTGGGGATTCTGTAAAGGGTCGGCTGGAAAATGGATTGCATATGCACCAATAACAAAAAGCCCGGGAAAACTCCCGGGCCTGTTTTTCATGTGCTTGTCAAAAAGTTTAAAACCCATTAACGTTGCTGACTTACTTTTTAGCTACTTCTACATTTTCTACCAGTTGCACGTTTTTGCTAATCTGGAAGTTTTGTTTGTGTGTGCCGTTTTTAGAACGCAGGGTCAGCGTCAGTTTCAGGTCGGAAAGATCAACATTATCGAACTGAATTTTTCTGGAGTAACCTTTTTCTTTCACGAAGTCGCCAAAGATGGTGTTGCCATATTCATCTCTCAACGCCAGGTACACATTGTCACCTTGCGCATTTTCAAAATTGATCTGGAAAATAGGGTTACCATTGGTTTTTCCAATGTATTTGATTTCAACTTCGGCAGGCTTGATCTTATCATTAGCCTTAACATTTGAGAACGCCAAAACCAATACTAAAGCAAGGGCTGTTGGTTTTAAAATAGTGCTGAACATTTTGTTCCAATTAATCATACTTAGATTTTTCATAACGAACGTTTATTAAAATTTAAATTTTTACTATACTCAATGTGCAGCAATCGTGGCGGGGCAAGCAAAAGAAAGCCAGTTAAAATGCAGTTCTACCTGAAAGATTGATGGTGTAGGTAGTGTTTTACTGATCTGGATGCAAATGTACAGGCGCATCTGGTGATGTGCAATACAACTTCAACCGCTTTTATTGACGGCAAAGCTAGTTGCAACTGCACTAAACCATTGATACTACTGCATTTGAGCCTGCAGAAACCATTATGGACAACGGCGTTTTTGCCCTTTCAGCAGCTTCTTCTCAAAACTTAATCAGGCAAATAATATTCTTTAGTCAACCTTTCGTAGGCATTGTAGGAATGATGACGCCAGATGCCTGCCCTCTTTTTGGTATCATTCGGAAAGTCTTCAAAATAGGCTGCGTCGGGCATGAGGATCACCGGTGTGCCGGCCCGCATATAGTTCATGGTATTAGCAAATTCCTGCGGGTGCATTTTGGGCAACGCCTTTTTTACCTGCTTTCCGACTTTTTTACCCAGGTATTTCTGGTATCGGCGCTGGGCTTTGCGGGTAGAACGATCCAGTTTCTTATACACCATACCGGCATAAAAGCGTACCATGGGCTTTTGCTTGCGCAGCGAAGCCTGAATGTCGGTAAAAGGATTCAGGGCATTCAGGTCGCTTAACTGCTGGATGCTGAAGGGCAATTCGGGCACCCAATCCGCTGCATTCACCACGGTAAAGGCCCACCCATTGCGGTTGATAAAGTCAAAATCGTATGCATAATACATATTGCCGGGTTTGGGTGCGGCGCTGCAATAGGTTTTATAGGTAATGTCTGCCGGCAAGGCGCCCGCTTTGGTGCGGTAGTACAGGTAAGACCGTAGCAGGTAAGTAATGGCACCGCCCTGGCTGTGACCTGACAAAATAAAATCCTTGACGCCTTTGCGGTAATAGTCTTTGATCTTTTCTTCTATATCTCCTGCCATGGCTCCTAATGAAATCAACCAGCCGGAATGCACCGTGGCATTGGGATAATCGGCCAGCTTATAATGAAAAGTGGTCGTGTCATTGAGGGTAATGGTTCCGGTAGCAGGCTGCATCGCGGCATACACATTGGCCAGCCAGCTGGTGGTGGTAGCTACGGTGCCCCTGATGCTGATGATGACTTGTTTCTCATCGTTGCGCAGCCATAGTTCCCAGCGGTTGTCCAGTCCCACCACGTGCGATTGGTAAGCCCTGGCAAAAGCGGTAGCCGGTGGTGGGCTGGAGTACTGTACATCCTCATTTTTGCCAAAAGCAATGGCTAAAACCTGCAGGTATTCCTGTGCATCAAAGCCCGGCTCCAGTGTTTGCCCATAAGAAAAAGAAATTAAAAAAAAGCAAAATATAATAAGGGGTATACGTTTTAATCTCATATGTAAAATTAAATAGCTGCGTAAAAAAGTTCCCAAACTTCTACCTATGGAGAAACGAGGCTGGCTACATTTTAGTGTAAGCAGAAAAGTGGTAAAAGCAAAGAAAAACCTGTTGATTACTGAGGCCAGTATAAGGATGGGTGGCTTAAACAAAACCTCCATTACTTGATGCCTTTTACCTAAGGAACGGGTGATGTGATGGGCCATTTCTTTCAAAAACCCATATCACACTTGATAACGATCAACTATGCGCTGCTAGGGTTTCCATAATGTATGGGGAGGATCTTGCCGGTGCTCCGGTTCTTTTACCTGGGCTGTATCGTAATGGGAGCGTATGCCCTTGCGGTACTTGATGTTATACACTTTGGTAAACTCAGCCCCCAGGTAAAGGATCAGCGAAGAATAATACACCCATACCAGCAAGACCACCAACGAACCGGCCGCCCCATAAGCACTGCCGATATTGCTTTTGCTGATGTACAGTGAAATGGCAAACCGGCCGATCAGAAAAAGAAAAGCGGTAAGAATGGCCCCGGCCCAAACGTCCTTCCATTTCAATCTGGCAGTGGGCAAAATTTTAAAAATGGCTGCAAACAGCAAGGTGGCAATGCCCAGTGTCAGCAACAGGTTGATGAGGTAGAACGCCACCACGGCCACCTGGGGAAATAACCTGCGGAGGCTTTCTCCCAGGCCTTCAATAATAGCGGTAGCAGCCAGCGAAACCAGTAATAAAAAGCCCAGGCTGGCAACAATACCAAACGACAACAAACGGTTTTTCAGCAGGGTGAGCCATCCGCTTTTGGGTTTTGCGTTTAAACCCCATATGGTGTTGATGGAATCCTGGATTTCAGCAAAAACCGAGGTGGCACCAATTACCAGCGCTACAATACCCACCGTGGCCGCCACCGTGCCCTGCCCGCTTACAGAGGCGTTTTTAATGATCTGCTGCAGCTGGTCGGCGGCCTCCGAACCTACCAGTTGTTGTATCTGACTAAAGAGGGTGCCTTCTACCGCCTGCCGGCCTAAAAAAAAGCCCGCCAGATAAATAACGACCAGCAATAACGG
>JAEWAC010000152.1 GCA_023391895.1 Bacteroidota bacterium | reverse complement strand
CCTTGCCCAAATTATAGTACGACGCCCCGGCATCCGCAGCAGTGGCCACCCCCATGTCCCCCATGCCACCCGCCCGCGCATCGGGGGAAATCCGCAAAAACGGCACCGAGGTGGTCACCACGTTAATAGTTTTATTTTGAGCTTCTACCCTTGCGGCACTACCGGCCCACAAAAGCATGGCAAAAATTACAGATGAACGAACGATTTTCATTAAAACAGTTTGAAGGTTTAATAACTAATTTGATGCAATTATGTATAAAACCGGGCTGAAAAGCCTTCAGCCCGGTTTTTTATTATCGAACTATCACCACCTGAGTACGGTATAAATAGTCTTTAGTTCTAACGGTTAACACATAGACTCCTGCGGCAAACCGGCTTACATTTAAGGTCAGGGTCTTATTTTGAAAGCGCAGCTGCTCGTCATGAACGGCTTGCCCTGCCATATTGGTTAGCATTACCCGACCTTCTGTGGCTACAATGCCATTGAACCGGATATTCACTACACTCCTCGCCGGATTGGGATAGACGCTTTCTACCACCCCGCTGTATTGGGTTTTTACCTGCAACACATTGGATGTGATATTGGGGTTATTGGCCAGATCCTGGGCAGCCCCTGCATTTAAACTGATGGTTACATCCTGCTCATAAATGGGGGATATGGAGGCCGTGTATTCAGAAGGACTCACCATGGTAAAATTGGATAAAACAGCATTGGACAACTGTACACCAGTAGCGGTGAAGCCACTTACCGGTTCACTAAATGTGAACGTCACGCTAAAAGCGCCTTTTACATTACCGGCCGTTGTACTTACGACTACGGAAGGAGCCTGTGTATCCACATTAATGGCCAGTACAGCACTTGCAGCACTTTCATTTCCGGCCTGGTCTTTTGCCACAACGGTAATGTTGTAACTACCTTCAGTAAGCGCGGGACTAAAAGTATGGTTCCAATTACCATCTGCATCTACGTTGACCGTACCTACCGATACACCTTTGTCATAGAGGGTAATGGTTGTTCCCGGCTCTGCCGTACCGCTAATAGACGGTGTACGGGTATTAATGTTGCCATTGTTGCCACCCTGCAATACAGGAACAGATGGAGTGGCCGGGCTTTGCGTATCGATGTTAATTGGCAATGCACCGCTGGCATCACTGGTATTACCGGCAGCATCCGTTGCCGTTACACTTATAAGGTGGGTATCATCAATTAAAGCCTCAGTAAATGTATAGCTCCAATGACCCGATGCATCAGCCTTTACGGTTGCGACAACACTGCTACCATTATAAATAGTTATAAGAGCATTGGACTCTGTAGTGCCGCTTATTGCAGGCTTATTGATATTGGTATACCCATTGTTATTGCGGCTGTCCAATACCGGGGTAGCAGGAGCTGCAGGCTTTTGTGTATCCACATGGATGCTTAATGCCTCACTCCTGTCGCTTTCATTACCGGCGGCATCTGTTGCACTTACCGATAGGTTATAAGTAGCATCAGCCAGTGCCGGGCTGAAGGTATAGTTCCAACTGCCGTCTGCGTCCACATTGGCAGAACCTACCATCACCCCATTTTCATAAAGGGTAATTGTTGCTCCGGGTTCTGCAGTACCGCTTACTGTTGGTTGGTTGATGTTTATATAACCATTCTTCCCACCATTTAAGACCGGAGCGTCAGGCGTGGCTGGTTTTTGGGTATCAACAGTAATAGTCAAATCCGTGCTTGCATCACTTACATTTCCGGCTGCATCGGTAGCTGTTGTGCTGATGACATGCACCCCGTCAGGAATCGGGCTGTTAAAGGCATAGCTCCACTTACCATCGCCATCTGCCGTTACCGTTGTTACCAATACACCACCATTATAAATGCTTATAACAGCACTAGCTTCTCCTGCGCCTGAAATAACAGGTGTATTGATGTTGATAATACCATTATTATGGCTGCTGCTTAAAACAACCGATGGTGCTGCCGGCTTTTGTGTATCGACAATCACCTGTAATGCATCACTGGCAAAACTCTCGTTTCCTGCTATATCGGCTGCTGTTACAACTATATTATGGGTTCCGTCAGTTAATGCAGTTAAAGGAGTGAAAGACCAATCACCAGAAGCATCTGCCATTATACTACCGATAGCTACCCCCTTATCATAGATGGTTACCATAGCATTGGCCTCTACAACACCCTTAAGCTCTGGCCGGGCTTGATTGGTGTAACCTCCGGCAGTCACGGTTGCCTGGGGCGCTTCGGGCTTTTCAGGCGCCGTAACATCAATGGTAATGACGAGCCCCCCACTTGAATTACTCTCTAAGCCATTTACAGTTGCGGTAGCTGTAAAATGATAAACGCCATCGGCTAATGTTGTTCCGCTATAATCAAATGTCCAACTTCCAGTGGCATTGGTTGTTACAGTTCCTAGCAGCCCGATATCAGAACGGAAAACTTTTACAGAACTGCCTGCAATAGCAGTACCGTTAATTTGAATTCTTGGGTCTGAAGTAATATTATCCGTAGCAGATGCGCCTTTATCTTCTGTAAATGAAGTAATAACAGGTGCTGCTGGTTTATTTTTCAACACCCTTGCATAGTCGATACTTAATGCAGGATCATTGTTAAAACCTCCGTATTCAACCACAAAGCCGGGAACAGAAGGTGTTGATGCACCGGACAAGTCATTCCACTGTCCATTCTGAGCAGAGTAAAACTGCATGTAATTCTCATCGGGAGCACCGGAGTTGTTGGGTTCGCCTGCCGCCCAGTTGGTATAACCTTTAGCAACCGGCGCATTGTTGCCCGTTGAAATCAATGTTCCGGCTTCAGGTCCGGTTACCCAATACCATTGGCCTTCAGTTTCTGCCTGGGAAGTATAAGAAGTTCCTTTAGCAGCATTAATCTGCTGGAAAGCATCCGAACCACCCACCCATGCATCGGCAGACAATTTTGACTTGATAAAATCATTTTCTGCGGAAGAGGTCACGGTTGCCAGGTAACCGGTCAGGCCAAACAGTTTTCTAGCTGAAGCAGCAGCATTTGCCTCTACCCAACTTAGGTTGCGGTCTGCCTCAACATACTCGTAATAGTGGGGCTTACCGCCTACAGTAAGACTCACCAGGTCTCCCAATACAAAACGAATTTTTCGGTCTGCTGTATTGGAAGAAGTGGTACGGAAAGTTACGCTTCTAAAGATCGCCTGCCATTGGGAAGGGTTGACTGTACCGCTGAAGGTAAGTGCACCGGTAGCAGGGTCATATGAAGAGGTAATGCCGTTAGGTAATATACCACTACTCAGAATGTCGCCCGCCTGGAAACCGGCATCGATATATACCCGCGTGTTGGTAATATCCGTTGTTCCGCTAACAGATACTTGATCATCGACTACCGTAGGAACAGAAAATGATGCACCAGCCGGAGTAGCATTATTGACAGAAGTAATGCTAACTGACGAAGTACTACTGGCTGTCAAGGCAAGGGTAATATAATCTCCTTTAGATAAAGAGACCCCGGAAAAACAGACATGATTCCCCGTGATGGTTTTGCCTGCAGTTACAACATTAGCATTCGAAAAGGTACCATCGCCATCAACCAACAGGGCTGCACCGGAAAGGTCCATACCCAGGCCACTCATGTCGAAACACACACTTACAGTCCCTACATCACCTTTTTCATCAATACGCCATGCCTGATTGATACGATTAGCGTAACCTGCTGGCACGTCGACGAATAAGCTGTATCCCCCCCGGTTGTTGCCAAAGGTTAGGTTATTGCCGGCGGTTGTGTTGGAGGGATTGGTAATGGTTAATATACTGCTTTGAGCTGTAGTAATCACATTACCGGAAGGGCAGGAAGAACTAAAGTTACCAACACCGTTGATGTCGTTGTTAAAAGGTGCGGGCCAGCTGTAGTTATCAGCAATATTATTAAAGTCAACCCCATACTTACCACCCAGGTAACGATTCACCGTTTCAATTTCACAATCCGTCAGCTTGCGCTTGTAGACGATTATTTCAGCAATATCTCCATTAAAATAATTATCATCCCCATCAAGACCGATTCTCATAGATGTTTGTGCATCTGAAGGATGGGTATGGTCCGCAAACCGGGTAACAATTTTACCGTTAAAATAAACAGCTGAACTATTGGTTGGACCTATATTGGTACTACCCGATACCTGACCATCATAGACTGCCGTTAATAACTGGAGTTTACCAATCGTTGCCGCACCATTTACAACCGCTACGGTAGGATCAGTTGGTGCTATTTCCGGCCCGAATGACACACCGCCATCCGTATAACCAGTTGACCACTTGGAGAAGAAGAACCGATCCCAGGCGCCATTATCATTACCCCAGATCGCCTGGTTCTGGTTATAGTGCTCTCCTTGCTTGTATACGGTAAAAATGGTAACATCCGGGTTAGCACCAGCCCTGATATCTACGCCATTGGCCGTGTAACCGGAACCATTGGTAATGTTGATCCGGCTAAACCGGACAACTGATTTACCATTGATCTGATTGGAATATACTTGTCCCGGCTGCTTGCCAGTGAGCACTGTTGCATGATTACCATTACCGGATTTGTCTTTCCAGGAAG
This sequence comes from Bacteroidota bacterium, assembly GCA_023391895.1. Lineage (GTDB taxonomy): Bacteria > Bacteroidota > Bacteroidia > Chitinophagales > Chitinophagaceae > Flavisolibacter. The sequence continues at coordinate 9,647 of JAEWAC010000152.1, read as the reverse complement.
TAACTGAACTACCATCAGCGGGATTATTCCCGGTAGCATTAACATCTGTAGCATCCAGCCATAGAAGGATGCCGCTGTTAACACCACTTGGCCCTGTTTGTGCCTTCACTTTACTACTGAGCCCAAAAACAACAGCAATAAAAATGAGCTTGGTAAAAATTGCTTTCATTATTAGAGTTTTGAATTGAGAATTGGTTCTAAAAAGTCATTGATATCAGGGTGACACTACCACATGCAAAAGCATAGGATTGCCATTGTAAATTGTCTAGTTGGGTTAGGACCTGGATTATGATACAGGTGATTGCCCTTTAGTATAAAAAGGTGTTAGAAAACAGGAATATCAAAAAACCTGCATGTTCATTAAAACCTATGTAAGAATTGCATTAAGAAGAGATAAAAAATGGAGCTTTTATCCTTAACTGTCTTTTCGGGAGTGATAAATAAGTAAACATAAGATATTGAATTAGAATTGGTATAATTTGTAAAGGCGTGCAAAATTAACACTGTATTTTAGCTATAAGCTTATCACAAATTCGAACTTATGTAAACAAGTATATACACCTACAATGACATAAGTGTTATTTTCGACCATAGCCTCTTCTTTTATTTTAAACATTATGAAACATTACCACTTTACCGAATAGTATAGATATTTAGACAGGCAGGGATAAGAATAAACCAGTAATAAGCATCCAGACTAATGAGCATTAAACTTTATGTTTTTGGGTAAATAAAAACTATAAAGAGAAAAATAGGGATAGCATTCGTTAACTGACTATGTTTTTCAGCTACTCTGCCCTATAAATTGGGAAAAGCTTTTCATTTTTTGAACAAGCAGGCTTTTCTAAATAGCCATACATCATCTTTCTCTCCTTAATAAATTAAGTAACTAATTGATCCATAACATAACCAAGGATAGGGTCTATGAGCAAGGATACCGATATCGCTTTACATAAAGAATTTTGATGCTTACTATGACAGGTGAACGATAAAAATTCAGACGATAAAAATTCAGACAATAAATTTTAGCAAACTATATAAGAATAATAAAAAAATAATATGATCCCTAACTAAAATTTTGTAATTTACAGATAACGGCACTGAGCATTCTGATTGCGTATCTTAAAAGCAAAACACCTCTACTGCAATGCAAACATGCAAACCTACCCACGACTTAATGGTCGCATTACTGCTTATTATGCTAAGCACAGCCTGTAAAAAGCAAACTTTCGAAACTTATTTAGTAGCCACTTATGCAACCAACAACCCATCCGGCGCCTTAACAGGAAGGATCGATTCTTTATTATTGGGAGGTCCCACCAATATCGCAACCGATACAAGAGACAATCTTTACCTGACCGATATGGGAAATCACATTATCCGAAAAATTGACCAGGGTGGCCGCGTCACCTTACTGGCGGGAGAAGGTAACAGTTTTGCTGATGGTGTAGGGCGTTCTGCCAAGTTCAACTATCCCTTGGGCATAGCAGTAGATGCTACAGGTATTATTTATGTTGCTGATAGAGAAAATCAGCGTATTCGTAAAGCTTTACCCAATGGTCAGGTCAGCACTCTTGCTGGCAATGGCATTATTGGCAGCAGTGATGGCGATGGAAAAGATGCTCAATTTTACAATCCGGTAGGCATTGCAGTTGATGCGCAGGGCAATCTCTATATCGCAGACTCTGAAAACCACCGCATCAGAAAAATTACTCCTGCCGGAATCGTTAGCACGATAGCAGGCACCACAAGAGGCTATGCTGATGGTGGTGCCAACAAAGCCCGTTTTAATGATCCTGTTGATGTGGCACTTGATAATGCCGAAAACATTTACATAGTGGACAGAAACAACCACTGCATCAGAAAAATCACCCCCAATGGAACCGTAAGTACGGTAGCCGGCACTGGCAAGCCAGGCTTTGCGAATGGAACGGGTGAAAAAGCATTGTTCAATGGGCCCAGGGGCATAACCATTGACAAACATGGCAATCTCTACATTGCCGACTCTGGCAACAATCGCATCCGGAAAATCGCTTCTGACGGAAAAGTCAGCACAATAGCCGGTAATGGCACGGCCGGCTTTGCTAATGGCTATAGTGAAAAAGCTAAATTCAATGAGCCCTGGGATATTGAAGTGAATGCAAATGGAGACCTTCTCTATGTAGCTGACAGAAACAACCAAAGCATTCGCACCATACAATTACATTAACCTGAAGGAGCATTATGTCAGACTCCGTTTTGACCCTAACCAACAGTTAACGTGCATCAACGATTGTTTTTGAAACAATAACCATTTCACCAGTGTCAATGCTTTACAAGGAAGTAAATGGAAACCACTGGCTTACTTTCCAATAAACGCTTAAAGACCTGATGATGCTAAGACACTAACTTTTTCATTGATCCAGGTTTTTGCCCGTTACTCTTTCTGTGCTTTTCCACGGGCGGATGGCGGTAAAAGGCAGTTTAAGCAGCTTGCCAATAGTTAGCTCCTTTTCATCAGCATAGGCCGGCACACCAGTTACAATTTCAGCCTGATGAATGTTTAAACGGATGGTCCTGTGTAGCCGGTCCCAAAAAGAGAAAATAACAGAATAGTTGCTGTCCGTTTCTTTTTTTACCATGGAATGATGGATACCATGCATTCTGGGCGTTACTATGATATAATTCAAGGCCTTCTCCAACCGTAATGGGAGTTTGAAATTGCTATGATGAAACTGTGTAGCGGCTTCAAAAACTATTTCGTAAATAAGCACCATCAGTGGCGCAGCCCCTATGAGCAAAACAGCCACACCCCGGAAAACAACAGACCCTATCAGCTCACCAAAATGAAATCGAAAAGCGGTGGTGATATCCAGGTCCAGGTCCGTATGATGCACCAGGTGAAATCTCCATAGAAGGGGTAGCTTATGCAATAAAATATGCCAGATGTAATTGCTGTAGTCGAGGAATAAAAAAGCCACCACCGCTTTGAACCAGGTGCCGGCATCATACCAGTAACTCAATCCCAACTGCCAGGACTGGTTTTTCATGGCCAGCCATACCATGGCAGGAATAAACAGTAAACGCAGCAGTGCAAAGGCAGGAACGGAAACCATAAAGTTGATGATGATTCTTTGCCAGCGGCCCTGCACTCTTTTACGCAAGCCATACCGGCTTTCAAGAATAAACAGCAGGATAAACAAGACTACCAGTACAGGTCCGCCTATGCTATCGAAAATGGATTTAATCATCGTTTCTCAGTTTCTGTCCCTCTCCTTTTTGGGTTTGCCAGGTAGCATCTTTATTTAAATCCAGGTCCTCCTGAATTTGCGGAGAAGAACCTTTTGGCGGCTTTCCTACCATCATTCTGAAATACCTAATACCATCCTGCACTTGAGCCCAAATATGCTTGGGTGGTTGATACCCAAAGGCCCGGTATTTATTGGGTGACACCTGTCCTTCCTGTCCCACAAAATGCTCAAATTCCTTAATCCAGTCCGCAAAAGAAGACATGAACGCCTGTTCTCCTACCATGTCCTCAGCCTGGTTGTTACTGTATTTCCTGCCTTTACCGGTGGTGCAGTACATCCAAAGATGATCCGGCACTTCCACACCCCCATTGCGGAATTGCCAAACCAGCGGCGCATAAGCATCCCGCTCGTTTTTCAAAGGCTCCTCATTAGGATTGAAATAATGTTTGTGCTGCAGAATTTTGGGCCGGCCGGCTTCGTCCAATTCATCAGCACCTTCGTCGCCATAACAAAAAAAAGCAGCCGTCCGGCCCTCGAGGTGGTTGGCACTCATCTCCGTCCATTGGGCGGACTGTTCCAGCGCCATGGCTTTTTCAGGATTTTTATGGTCAATGGTATTTTCATCCGGGTTACCGCCGTTCATGCAAACCAGCCGGTCAAACATCACAGTTGATCGGGCCAATAATGGCCCAGGCATCTGCCATATCCAGCCATGCATAAAGGTCCAGGTTCCACATCAGGTCCGGCTCCTTGCGGCTGTCTTTTTCATAACAGTTGCAGGGCCACACACAAAGCGCCATGGAAGTGGAGACACAGGCGATGCAGCTTTGAATGCGGGCCCTTGCATATACATTGCCCAGGTCCTCGTAATCAATTTCCAATCCTGCGGCAGCATTTCTGCCATCTGCAGCATCGGCGTTCTTGATTTGCTGTCCACACCCGGACAATTGTACTGCCTTCTGTCCGAACCGGAGATGATCAATACCCGGAAAGGCCGCTCTCCAGGCGGAAGTTTGGCATTTTCCTCGTTTGGCTTCATGGTCTTACAGTTTATGTTTATGAATCAGCCTTCGGTGCAATTTCAGTAACCGCTCCTGCGAATAACCCAGATAATAAAGGGACCAAATACGGAAAAAGATTCCCTGCATCCGGTACACGCCATTGTCCAGATATTTCCTGGCCGAGGTAATCACTACATCATCCATTACTTTAAAAGACCCATACTTTTTAATGCGGTGAATAATTTCCTGGTCCTCCATCATCAACAGGTCTTCCCGAAAGCCGCCGCATTTTTCAAATACTTCTTTTGTTACAAATAGGCTCTGGTCGCCAAAGCGAACGGCATTGACATTAAATCGGGTAAACCAGCAGTTGGCCTTTAAAAACCAGTGGCTGTAATCAAAGGCAAGCCGAAAGCACCCGCTGACCGCTCCTTTTTCATAAGAATTTATAATTTGAGCAGTAAAGCATTGTGGCGGAATACTGTCAGCGTGCAGAAAATACAGGATTTTCCCGCGGGCCACGGCTGCTCCCTTATTCATTTGAGCCGCCCTGCCTTTTCGCTCACTCAACAGGGTTATGGCTCCGCAGGCTTGGGCAATAGAAATTGTTTCATCGGTACTGCCGCCATCCACTACAATGATTTCGGCTTCGTGCTGTCCGTTGGCACTTTTTACCTTGCTGATGGTTTGCGCAATCTGGTCAGCTTCATTAAAGGTGGGAATGATGATACTGAACATAACCTTGTAATTTTAGTACCACTAACTTTTTTAAATCTGCTAACGTCTGGCAGTTGTCCAGTTCTGGTTGTGTTATGATCTCCTGCACTACATCACCCGACATTACAAATACCGCAGGCAAGACAGTACGGATACTATAGTGCTGTTCGAATTCATCCTTGTGCAGGAAAGCCGCTTTGATAGGAAGTGCTTCAACAAACCACTTCCACTCCTGCTTTATTCTAAAATGTCCATGTGTTAAAGCACAAAGATGGCAGGCGTAAGTAGAAGGCGAAAAGATCTTATGCGCAAAATCCAAAACAGCACTGGCCAGATTACCGTTGGCGTTATACACAAACAAAAGCTCCTGCGCTTTCATATACGGACGGTTTTGAAGTACACCAGGTCTTTTTCTTCATCAATATCATGCAAAAGGGGCAAAACGGCATAACTAAGCCCCTGCTGCCGGCAAGCCGCCATGGTAGCTTCATATACCGTATTGGTACTCCACGCTATGTTTTGAAACAAACTTTCCTGGAGTGTTTTCATGCCGAGTAAATAATAACCGCCATCATAAGCAGGGCCAATCACCACCTCCTGCTCCTCCAGATGGTCAAACGCAGCCTGTATCATCGCACCATCCAGTGCAGGGCAATCCGTACCAATGATCACCGCTTTTAAATAACCACATTGAAACACCTCCTTAAAAGCCTGCGCCATACGTTCTCCCAGGTCTGCCCCCTGCTGCATTGCCTTTCTATAATCACCCCATATATCATTCTGCTCCACGTGGTCGGAATAGTAAACCACTTTATCGGCGTCCACTTCCTGCACTACGGTTTTGGTATGGAACAGCAGTTCCTTATAAACGTTGAAAGCTTTTTCCTTACCAACGGAAGCTGCCAGCCTGGTTTTCACCTTTCCCCATACCAGGTTTTTTGAAAATATGATCAGCGCATTCGATTGATTCATAGGGCAGCTATGGTTTCGTAAAACAAGTTACTCAAAAGGCCATCCGCTTTTCCGGCCACTGCAATGATCTCTTCAATATCAACCGGCTTCAGGTCATCCGGGTTGCATTCATCTGTTACCACGGAAACGGCTACGCAAGGCAGTTGCATATGGTTGGCAGCAATCACTTCCGGCACGGTAGACATCCCCACCAAATCAGCCCCAATCACTTTCAGGTAACGGTATTCCGCTTTTGTTTCCAGGTTGGGACCATGCACGGCTGCATATACGCCTTTCTTTAAGTTGATGTTTAAACGCTTTGCCTGCTGCTGCAATAAATCCTGTAACGACAGGTCGTAAGGCTGGCTCATATCCGGGAAACGGCTGCCCAATTCGTCATAGTTTTTTCCGCTGAGCGGATTACCACTCAGCAGGTTAATATGGTCTTCAATCAAGACCAGATCACCTTTTTTAAAGTTGAGGTTGATGCCGCCGGCCGCGTTAGACATAAAAAGCTGATGAATGCCCAGCAGTTTCATCACCCTGACCGGAAACACGATCTGCTGCAGGCTATAGCCTTCATAAGCGTGCAGGCGCCCCTGCATGATCAGCACATTTTTATTTCCCAGCTTTCCATAAATCAGGTTGCCTTTATGAAACTCCACTGTGGATTCCGGAAAACCCGGAATGTCGGTATAAGGAATGGAGAGCGCCACCACTACATGCTTGACCAATTGGTGCAAGCCCGTACCTAGGACAATACCAACCTGGGGTTGGGTGATGCCCTGCTCCAGCAAATAATCCCTTGCTTTTAATAGTTCCTCCATAATGATTTTATTTAGACTACGGCACCGCCACAACTGGAGCCGGCACCGGCTGTGCATCCATAACAATGCTGCCCGGTGATGATTTCCCGCCGGCTCAAATCATCGCTGTTAAACTGGCTGATATGCCGGGTATTGCAATTTACTTTTAGCTCCAGCATCTGGTTAAAGTCACAATCGTACAGATAGCCATCCCAACCCACAGAAAGGGTGTTGCGACACATTACGTTGGCCGCTGCAGAAGGATTGTAGGCATTCACCAGTTTTTCCATATAGCTTTCATAATTGCCACTGCTGAGCAAATAATCGAGGTAGCGGCTGATGGGCATATTGGTGATAACAAATAGATGGTTGAACACAATACCAAACCGTTGCAGCAGGGCTTGCTTATACTCTTTTTCCAGCGCCTGTTGAGCAGGTGGCAGAAAGGCGCCGGCAGGATTATAAACCAGGTTCAAAACCAGCCCCGTTTCTTCCTGGCCGTAGCCGGCCTCGTTCAGCATACATAGGGCCTCAATGCTGTTTTCAAAAACCCCATTACCCCGCTGCCGGTCTGTTCTATCCTGGGTATAAAATGGCAGGGAAGAAACCACTTCTACATTGTGATGTTTATAAAACTGGGGGAGGTCGTAATACTTTTTATTGGCCCGGATGATGGTCAGGTTGCAGCGTACCATAATGTGCCGGTCCAGCCTGGATAGTTCTTCTACAAACCAGCGGAAGTGCGGGTTCATTTCAGGGGCGCCGCCGGTAATGTCCACCGTTTTTATCTGCTCGTTATTTTGCAGCACTTGCAGGCATTGCTGCATGATTTCGGACGTCATGATTTCTTTGCGGTCAGGCCCCGCATCTACATGGCAGTGCCGGCAGGTTTGATTACACATCTTGCCAATATTCACCTGCAGTATTTCAACTGGATTGGGCATTAGAGGAAACAGGTCCGACTGCTCCAGCTTTTGCTGAAAAGGCACCAAAGCAAAATCACCGCTGCAGCCATGTTCAATGATCGCTATTTGCTCCCGTATATCAGCCAGTATATGCTGTTGTGCTTGTAACGACTTCATGACTACATGGCAATTTCCTTTACTTTATTCATCATTTGCACGCCATGCACCAAAGAGGCACCGCCACGAATGGCGCAGGCAACATGCACTGCCTCCATCATCTGGGCTTCACTCCATCCTTTTTCAAATGCATCGCTGCTGTAGGCATCAATACAATAAGGACATTGCACTGCATGAGCCACCGCCAGTGCAATCAGCGACTTTTCTCTTGCCGTTAGCTCACTATCTTTAAACACCTCACCGTAATAAGAAAAGAATTTATCGGCCAGTTCTTTTTGAAAATCGCCCACCTTTCCGAATTTGGAGAGATCTTTTGCATGATAATAATGTTCACTCATAATAATGATATTTATAAAAGCTGCTTTAATGTTTTCCTTTTTTGTTGCTGACACCTGCAATGGATCTCCCGTCTTTTCCACTCCATCCTTATAGCAGTGCTGCAATTGTGCCGCCTACGCTAATTATAGAAGATGAAACAATACTTTTCTACAAAGGTTCACTTCTCCATTTGCGCCTTTACTTGCCTCAACTCTTTTCTGCAGGTCAGGTTTACCTTCCATCATAACGTTCGCACCCTATTCTGGTTGCAGATCGGCACTTGCAACAATTTACTCATAAATATCAATATTACAGGGGTAAATGAAAGGCCATCCCTTCGAGCCAAAAGTATCTGCAAAAAAGCACTTGCTGAGTCTTTAGTTCTTTAAAAACCCATGCAATTAAATTCAAACCGACACGACAGAAAGCATAAAAGAAAAACTTTGGCACAGGAATTTTATAGACTTTTTCACAAAGTGCAGGCAGGCTGATGACATACCCGATCAAATATTGATGGTTAAGCTGCCGCACATTAATTAAAACTATTGAAAATGAAAAAGATTCTTGCTATGGCCATTGCAGCCGTATCGATGGCTGCCTGTAACGACAACACAACCAGCCATGCCACCGTTGACATGGACACGACCGCTACCACCACCACTAACACCACTACCGTTACTACCTATACGCCTGCAGAGGGAGATGTCACCTACCGCGAAAAGAATGTAATGGTGATGAGAAATGGCGAATGGGTAGCAGCTGATGACGATATCCGGTTGGATAACGGCGTGGTGGTATACCGCAACGGCAAGGTAAAAAAGGACGACAAAGAAATTGAGCTGAAAGAAGGAGAAGTAGTGAACAAAACCGGTAATTTCTTTGACAGAACCGGCCATGCTATTGAAAATGCCTGGGATGCCACCAAAGAAGGTGTAAAAGATGCCGGCAGAGCTGTAGAAAAAGCTGCCCAAAAAGTGGGAGAAAAAACAAAAGATGCCGTAGACAATGACAAAAAGCAGTAAACTGCTTTACATGCAATTATCCCTGTTGCCGGATAAAGGCAACAGGGATTTTTTTGTTTAAAATCTCCATGCTACCGTTGTTAACCTACTTCTATGTACAAAGAAATTTTAAACTGCCGGAGGCCGTAACTTCTTTAAAAATCCATATAAACCGCATTTATTTTTGCATCAACTCAATTGCCTGCTTAAATAATGGTTCAAGCAACAAAAGTGATTGCTGTTTTTTTAGGCATGATCAAACAAAGATGTTTGAACCTGGTCCTGACATCACTGGGATTTGTATGGCATTTTTAAAATAAATAATTCAACAAAAAATGAAGCCATGACTGACGCACCTTTTCATAGGCAGTGCAGTTATGGATGTTTTACCACTTCCATCAAACCTATTCCTTGTGCTCTATTTATTCATACGGCTGATTGGAAAGCTTCAGGTTTGTCACAACCCTATGCTTAATTTCAAATAAAGTTTTATTGATTATTTTGGGGCCATGAAAACCATGCTGACTGCGCTGGCCTTACT
>JAEWAC010000146.1 GCA_023391895.1 Bacteroidota bacterium | reverse complement strand
CCTTGCCCAAATTATAGTACGACGCCCCGGCATCCGCAGCAGTGGCCACCCCCATGTCCCCCATGCCACCCGCCCGCGCATCGGGGGAAATCCGCAAAAACGGCACCGAGGTGGTCACCACGTTAATTCGTTGTTGAGCATATAAGGACGGAGCCAAGCCTACCATCATCAAAGCAGCAGTCAGCAGTTTCAGTGCAGTTGATTTCATAGTTATTTTATAAATGAGTGCAAATATATATGTTTGATTTACGGTTTATATATAGTGCCGGTTTAATTCCTTCCTGCCGCTGGCAGCCTTGTTCTTTGCTGCCGCGCACCAGCAACAGCCTTTATCCTTGCTGGCCTCTCCACTTTTAACTCCGGCATTTTTAAATTACCCTAATGGAACGCTTCAAGGCTGTTTTTATTGTTTGCCTTACCATATAGACCCGTTAATTTTTCGGACCGAAAATAAGGCCACAACGCCAAAATCTTTTTAAAAACCCATATCCATCCGCCTACTCTAAAGGAGCACCACCAAGAAGGATTGGGAATTGCTTTAAATGCTCATATGACCAAAATACGCCATGCAACACATCCCGCTCCGGGAGCCCGTTTAGGGTCAGGAGCAAGCAGCTGAAAGCCGGTTTTAGAAGCGGTGGCGCCGCGGGAACAAGTTACACGTTATCAATGCATAAACAGTTGGGCGACAAAAACAAACCATTCATGCCGCCAAACCCTCAAATGGCATAAAAAATGAATCTAAGGACTATAATTTTCAGGGTAAACTATCTATATTCGCGCAGACTTGTCTGAAATTCTGGTCCCGGAATCACAATAATTCCATTTGCCCGGCGTTTAAGTTATTCCAAAACAAAGGTTCAGGCAAGGCACATGTTCAAAAATCCATGTGTCCTTTTGAAAAAAATTAAACCATGCAAGTGAAAAATTTTTTAATCCTCTTATCCTCAGCCGTTCTACTGGGCTCCTGCGGCCTTATAGGTAAGAAAAAGCACGAAAAATCTGAGGCTACCGGCTGGAACTACAACGACAAGAACATGGGTGGTTACCAGGTGGCCAAAACTAAAGAACAAGCTACAGGTCCGGGTCTGGTGTTTGTACAGGGTGGTACCTTTACCATGGGCCAGACCGAAGAAGACGTGATGGGCGACTGGAATAACATTCCCCGCCGCGTTACCGTTCCGTCTTTTTATATCGACCGCACCGAGGTGGCCAACGTGCACTACCGCGAGTACATCCACTGGCTGAACCGCATTTTTGACCCCGAAGCCGATCCTGGCAACCGCGCTATTATTGATGCCGCTTTGCCTGACACCCTGGTATGGCGCAGCGAATTGAGCTACAACGAACCTTTGGTTGAATATTACTTCCGCCACCCCAGCTTTAATGACTACCCGGTGGTAGGTGTCAGCTGGAGACAAGCCTATGACTTTGCATTGTGGAGAAGCGATCGCGTAAACGAAGGTATTTTAATGCAAAAAGGCTATGTAGCCACCCAAGGCATTCAGGGCCAGCAGCAGGAAAACAACTTTACGACCAAATCTTATTTATTGGGTCTTTACCAGGCACAGCCCGGCAAAGGCGCTACTTCCAAAAAAAATCCCTTAAAAACGCCCCAGGGTACCCCGCGTACTACGGTAACCATGGAAGACGGTTTGTTACTGCCTAACTACCGCCTGCCCTTTGAAGCCGAGTGGGAATATGCCGCTTATGGTTATATCAACCAAAACCCGCGTCCTTCTACCAAAGAAGGCAAGCGTGGTGAGGAGCTGGTATCTAACAAACAGGTTTATCCCTGGGCCCAAAATGTAAACGGCCTGCGTGAAACCAAACACGGCAGCTGGCATGGTCAGTTCCTGGCCAACTTCAAAAGAGGTTCGGGCGATAATGCCGGTGTGGCTGGTGGTTTGAACGACCGCGCCATCTATACCGCTTCAGTTAAGTCTTTCTATCCCAACGGCTTTGGTATCTATAACATGGCCGGTAACGTAAGCGAGTGGGTAGCCGATGTCTTCCGTCCACTGACTTTGATGGATGCCGATGACGTATCGCCCTACCGCGGTAACAAGTTCATGAAGATTTACAAAAACGAAAACGGCGAAGCGGAAATTGACAGCATGGGCCGCGTAAAAATGTCCGAAGTAACCGACGAGGAAAGCCAAAATCGCCGTAACTACCAGCGTGGTAACGTGATCAACTTCCTGGATGGTGACACCTTATCCATGGCTTCTTACGGTTATGGCAAAACCACCCTGGTAAGCGATAAATCCAGGGTGTACAAAGGCGGCAGCTGGAACGACCGTGCTTACTGGCTGAGCCCCGGCACCCGCCGCTACCTGGAAGAAGACCAGGCCAGCAGCACTATTGGTTTCCGTTGCGCTATGGACCGCATGGGTAGCCCCGAAGGTAACAAACGCAAAACCGGCAACTTCTTTAAACAGCGCAAGCAAAAAAGATAACGATCTAAAAACATATACATCAGCCCTCCGCCAGCCGGGGGGCTTTTTTTATCAATCTATTTTTCTTTAGGCATACTGGCAAATCCAACCGCAGAGAAAAGAGAAAAAGAGGTATACGCAGAGTCCTCTTGGCGAAAATTCCTTTTCTCCTTTCTCCGCGGTTAGAGCATAAAAAGGCCCAGCCATCCCATAGAAAGAAGCATAAAAGTTACATTTGTACCATGAACATCCAGGAGCTTTATCACCTTTATCTTCAATACCCTTCGGTACAAACCGATACCCGGAAACTGCAGCCGAACGATCTTTTCTTTGCTTTAAAAGGGCCCAACTTCAACGGCAATGCCTTTGCCCAACAGGCTTTGGCCAGCGGTGCCGCTTACGCCATTATAGACGAACAGGCATACTATATTAATGAGCGCACCATTGTAGTGGAAGATGTATTGAGCACCTTGCAGGCCCTGGCCAGGCACCACCGCCAGCAGTTCTCCATTCCCTTCCTGGCCATAACCGGCTCCAACGGCAAAACTACTACCAAGGAACTGGTGCACGCCGTGCTTTCGAGTTCTTTTAAAACCTATACCACAGAAGGCAATTTAAACAACCATATCGGCGTCCCCCTTACCCTGCTGAAGATCAGGCAGGATGCGCAGTTTGCCATTATAGAAATGGGTGCCAACCACCAGAAAGAAATTGAATCCTACTGCCAGATTGCCCTTCCTACCCACGGTCTGATCACCAACTGCGGCAAAGCCCATTTAGAAGGCTTTGGCGGCGTAGAAGGCATCCGCAAGGGCAAGGGCGAATTGTTTGACTTTTTGCGCCAGCAGGGGGGCACTGCCTTTATTATGCAGGACTATGATTACCTGCACGACATGAGCCGGGGTATCAAAACCATCATTACCTACGGCACCCAAGCGGCCGATGTGGAAGGCCACATCCTGGCCTCCGACCCTTTTTTGCAGGTGCAGTTTACCAAAGGCATACAGGGTACGATCCATACCTCGCTGGTAGGCGGCTACAACCTGCCCAACGTACTGGCAGCCGTCGCCGTGGGCAAAACCTTTGACGTACCGGATGCAAACATTAAAAAGTCCATAGAAGCCTATACGCCTTCCAACAGCCGCTCACAGCTGGTAGTAAAAGGCAGCAATAAGATTATTGTAGATGCCTACAATGCCAACCCCAGCAGCATGAAACTGGCCATTGACAACTTTGCCCGAACCGCCAATGGCAATAAAATACTGGTACTGGGCGCCATGGCCGAACTGGGTACCGAAAGCCTGCAGGAACACCAGGCCATTGTAGACCAGATACAGCAATACCCATGGAAAGATGTATTACTGGTGGGCGGCGATTTTGAAAAGATCAACCATCCCTACCAACGCTTCCCTTCGGCGGCTGAAGCAGCAGCCTGGCTGGGCGGACGGCCTTTTAGCGATGCCTATTTTTTGGTAAAAGGATCCCGGAGCATGCAAATGGAAAAAGTACTGGACTTTATAAAAGAATAAGTTTATGAGTGATGAACACCCCCAACGCAGTTATATAGCAACAGTACTAGGCTGCCGGTGTCCCCGGTGCAGAGAAGGCAAACTCTTTAAAAACCCCATATCCATCAGCCTCAAAAAGAACATGGAGATGCATGCCTACTGCCCGGTATGCGGCCAGCGTACCGAAATAGAAGTAGGTTTTTATTACGGCACCGGTTATGTAAGTTATGTGCTGGCATTGGTCGTAACCGGTATTTCCTTTGCGGTCTGGTGGCTGTTGATTGGCTTTTCTTTACAGGACCAAAGATTCATGTGGTGGGTCATCATCAATGCCGTGATGCTTTTGGTCTTGCAACCCTGGCTGATGCGGCTTTCCCGCAGCTTGTGGATTTCCTGGTTTGTATATTACGATCCCAACTGGCAGCATCATAAGCCCGATGACCCGGAACGGATTGTAGAAGAACAGATGAACAACTGGTAAACCGGTAGCCGCCAGAGAATGCGGAACAAGTTCTACAGCCAATGCCCCAAGGCTGGAAACCGGCAAAGGCACGACTTTAGTATCTGTGCAGCGTAACCTTAAAATGATTGTTCATGAGCGTGATGAATTCGGCCGCCGCCAAAATAATACTGATTTTACTTTCTTTTTTGATCTCCTTATTCCTACAGGCACAGGAAAAAAGTGCAGGACTCAATATTGAAATTACCGAAAAAGGCGACCCGGGTGGTGGCACCTGGTATAACCAGCCATGGGTATGGATTGCAGGTACGGCTGTTTTTATTTTACTTTTATTAGCCTTGCTAAGAGGCAATAAAGTAACCAAAGAATAAACATGTATCACGTAAAAAAGGCCTAGCCAGCAAGCACCTGTCAACTTTTTTAAAACCCTATATGGTATTTTAAAAAAGTTGCCGCTCTGCTTATATCCTAGTATGAAACGGTTACCAGTATTATGATTTGGTATTCACTATTGACTATTGACCATTCACCATTGACGATAGTATTTCATAAAGTTGAAAACCGTATAGTATTACAGCGCTTCTGCCAGATCCTGATAATAATCCAGCCCCAGGTGCGTAATCAGGTCTTCATCCATCATGTGGCGCAGCGTGTTCTGGAGTTTAATGAGCTGTTTAAAAATGTCATGTTCGGGCCGCAGGCCAGGTGCAGTTTGCGGCGATTTAAAATAAAACGACAACCACTCCTGTATGCCACTCATGCCTGCCCGTTTGGCCAGGTCGCTGAACAGCGCCAGGTCCAGCACAATAGGTGCGGCCAATATTGAGTCCCGGCACAGAAAGTTGATCTTGATTTGCATGGAGTAGCCCAGCCAGCCAAAAATGTCAATATTGTCCCAGCTTTCTTTGTTATCGCCATGCGGCGGATAATAATTGATCCGCACTTTATGATAGATCTCGCCGTACAATTCAGGGTTGCTATCCGGTTGTAAAATATCTTCCAGCACACTCAGCTTGGAGACCTCCTTTGTTTTAAAGTTGTCGGGATGATCCAGTACATAACCATCGCGGTTGCCCAGGATGTTGGAAGAAAACCAGCCTTTGATACCCAAGGCACGGGCTGCCAAACCTGGCGCCACGATCGTCTTCATCAACGTTTGCCCCGTTTTAAAATCCTTACCGCCAATGGGGGTGCCGGTTTGCTTTGCCAGCTCAATCAGGGCCGGGATATCGCAGGTTAAATTAGGCGCTCCGTTCATAAAGGGCACACCCAGCTTAATGGCAGCATAGGCATAGATCATGGAAGGCGAAATGGCCGGATGGTTGGTCTGCAAGCCTTCTTTAAAATCTTCAATGGTCTGGTGTACATCGGATGGCTCTATATATTTTTCCGTAGAGCCGCACCACACCATTACAAGTCGGGCGCAATCATTAGCTTCTTTGAAGTTTTCAATATCATCCATTACCTCCTTGGCCAGGTGGGCTTTAGTAGCGGCTTCTTTTACATGATCGCCATCCAGGTTGGCAATAAAGGAGGAGTCAAAAACAGCCTTCATGGGTTGGATGGCTTCCAGCTCTGGCCGTATGGCATGCACCAGCATCGGCTCCAGCACCTTTGCCTTCACGGCCGCCTCAAAAACATTATCCCGGTACACATCCCATCCACCAAAAACCACATCATTCAAATCTGCCAGCGGTACAAAGTCCTTGATCTTGGGATAACGGTTTTCCGTTCTTTTTCCCAACCGAATGTTGCCCATCTGGGTTAAGGAGCCAACGGGTTGGGCCAGTCCTTTTTTCACGGCAGCAACACCGGCTATCAGGGTGGTGGCAACGGCACCTAAACCAGGCAGTAGTATGCCCAGTTTACCTTCTGCTTTTGCTATAGGTTTATGCATGTGACTTGTTTTAAGAATTATTGCTCTTATATAACGCTAAGGCCTATAAGATATCATGCGCTACCACGAAAGCCCTCAAAAAGCAGGTATACCAGGGTCGTGATCTTCAATAAACAGTAATAAAAAACTTGAATTACTAGCGAGAGCAGCTTTAAGAAGTACTTTACAC
>JAEWAC010000081.1 GCA_023391895.1 Bacteroidota bacterium | reverse complement strand
ACATACATTGAGGAGAAAACCTTTGAAAAAACGGACTTTCAGGGTAGCCCCTTGCAGAAAGGCGACTATGACCATTGCCGCTTTGTGCATTGCAACTTTTCGCAATCTGACCTTTCCGGTTGTAAGTTCTTCAACTGCGAGTTTATCGGTTGTAACTTAAGCTTAGCCAAGCTGGAAAAAACCGTTTTTCAGGACAATCTTTTTAAAGATTGCAAAATGATGGGGCTGCTTTTTAACAACTGCAGCGGTTTTGGCCTTTCTTTCAGCTTTGAAAATTGTACCCTGAACCATTCGTCCTTTTACCAGACAAAAATCAAAAAGACTGTTTTCAAAAACGTACAGTTGCAGGAGGTGGATTTCACGGCCTGTGACCTGACCGGAGCCTTGCTGGAGCAGTGTGATCTTTTAAATGCCGTATTCGATAACACGACACTGGAAAAAGCAGACTTTAGGACATCCTGGAACTATACTATTGATCCCGAGATCAACCGGATCCGCAAAGCAAAGTTTTCCTTACCAGGTGTTTTAGGGCTTCTAGCTAAATACGATATCAACATTGACATGGCCACTTAAAATATAAGCGGTAATGGGATAGAAAGGCGCAAAGCCCATCCGGCTGTACTTGGTGGAGTTGCATTTGAGGTTTTGAAAGAGTTACCCATCAACTTGAAGACGGTTGTACTTTAATTGCTATGGGAATTAGATGCGGCAGGCAAACCAAAAAGCGATGTCATTTAAAATCTTTACTGCGGCACAACGTCATTCCTTTGGCTGTCCATGAGGCAATA
Organism: Bacteroidota bacterium; assembly: GCA_023391895.1. GTDB lineage: Bacteria > Bacteroidota > Bacteroidia > Chitinophagales > Chitinophagaceae > Flavisolibacter. Next base: position 4,758 of record JAEWAC010000081.1, on the reverse strand, counting down.
AAGGTTTTGTAATTGCTGCCACTTATTTGCAGGAGCCGGATGTGTATATAGAATAGTCTCATCCATGGCTTTGTAAGCCTGTCCATGACCATTGAGTGTTCCGGTCAAAGAAAATCGTAAACCATTGATACTGTAAATTTAAATAGAGGTGAACAGGAAAAAAGCAGTCAAAGTTGGGCGTAAATGGATAGCATTAAATATATAATTTCGTTTCTTTTCATCCTTAGCCTGTATAGCCAGGGCTCACCTATACCACATGATACTGATTGTAGATGATAAACCCGAAAACCTGTTTTCACTCAAAACCATTTTAGAGCGGAATGGTTATGAGGTGGAGACGGCGCTTTCCGGCGAAGAAGCATTAAAAAAGGTGCTGCGCAATACCTATAGCCTGATCATCCTGGATGTGCAAATGCCTGAAATGGACGGTTTTGAAGTGGCGGAGGCATTGACCGGTCTGAACAAGACCCGGCATATACCCATTATATTTTTATCGGCCGTCAATACTCACAAGCGGTTCATCACCAAGGGTTTCCAGGTAGGTGCAATTGATTACATCACCAAGCCGGTCGATCCTGACATCCTGCTATTACGGGTTCAAACCTTTAACCGGCTTTTTGAACAAACAGCGGCCCTCAACAAGGCGCACCAGCTGCTGGAAAATGCCCATGCGGAATTGCACCTGACGCTCAACTCCATCCCGCAGGCAGCCTTTACGGCCCGGCCCGACGGCACCGTTGATTTTGTAAACAAATACTGGTTTCACTATTCTTCTTCCAAAGATGTTTTCCCCCAAACACCGGAAGGCAAAAAAGCCTTGAAAGACATCTGGCAGGAAATTATCAGAACGGACGCTTTTGCTGAACTGGAAGTAGATATTAAGAATATTCAAAGCGGGCTATTTCAGCATCATTTGTTGCGGGTAACACCGGTGAAGGATAATAAAAGAATCATTAAATGGTCTGGTGTTTTTGTAGATATACACGAACAAAAAATCAATGCCGAGCTGCTGGAAGAAAAAGTGGAGGAGCGGACCCGGGAACTGGTAGCCATGAATAATCAACTGGAAGCCAGCAACAGCGACCTGCAACAATTTGCTTCGGTTGCCTCGCACGATTTAAAGGAACCCATTCGGAAAATACACCTTTTCAGCAGCCTGATTAAAGAACACCTTACCGAGCCAGAAAAGATCCGGCACTATACGGAAAAAATCATGCATGCTTCCGTGCGCATGAACTCCTTAGTGGATGATGTGCTGGGTTTCTCCCGCTTATCGGCAGCCGGTACTTTTGAAACCATTGATCTCAACTCCATTGTAAAAGAAGTGTTGATAGACCTGGAGCTGGCCATCAGTGAAAAAGAGGCACAGATCCAGGTTGAGCCGCTGCCGGCAATAGAAGTGATTCCGGGTTTGATGCGTCAGGTATTTCAAAACCTCATTAGTAACGCCCTGAAGTTTTCCCGGCCGGATCAAAAGCCTGTGATCAACATATCTGCTGCTTGTGTGTCCAGCATTTCCTTTGACAGTGCTCCGGCAGACAAAGGCAGTTTTTGCCGCATTACTGTTTCCGACAACGGGATCGGTTTTGAAGAGCAGTATGCGGAAAAAATATTTTCTCTTTTCCAGCGACTTAATGCGATGCATCAATACGAAGGCACCGGCATTGGGCTCAGCATCGTTCGGAAAATAGTAGAAAAACACCATGGCATTATCAAAGCCCGTGGAAAAGTGGGTAAGGGGGCGGACTTCATTTTTGTTTTACCTATTCATCAAGACAACTAAACTTTTGTATTTATATAAATTCTTCCAATAAATGAACGCATTTTTAAAAAGGCTGACTTTACCTGCCAAACTGGTTCTGCTAGGTGTATTGCCTTTATTTTTTCTGCTTTTAGTTGCCAATGAGTACAATAAAATAAAAACAGAAAAACTGCAGATGATTGACACCTACCGGCAGCGAGTAGTTCAAGCCGTTAACATCAATGCCCTCATCGATCACCTGCAGTCAGAAAGGCGCTATGCCTTCGGCTATGCCCTGAAAGGCGACTGGCAAAACGAGTTGCTGCAGCAAAGAGAAAGAACGGATACCATGATTCAAAAGCTGGAAGACGGCACCCAGAATTTACCCGGCTTTTCGACCTACACCTTTTTAGATCAACTAAAGTCTATACGCAACCAGATAGATAATAAAACGGTGCCGGCTTTGCAGGTAATGAACTTTTATACTAATGCCATCTTCCGGCTCAATACCCTCAATAGTGTTGCTGCAGGCAACGTAGTGTACCTGCAGCCCATCATCAAAGACCTGGCCGGGCAAAAGATCTTATCCGATATCATTACGTATGAAGGTATTGTACGAGCACAGATATACCTGATGTTACAAACCGGTGAGGCAAATCCACAGCTGGTTGCTTCGGTCAAACAAACACAGGAGATTATCGATGCCTATCTTAAAGAATTTTTAATTAAATCTTCATCGGAATCTATAAAAAGCCTGGAATCACTGCGAACAGACGCTGATGTAAAAATCATGTCAGATTACCTGCAAAGGCTTCGTACAACAAATGTCCTGGACACTTCCATTGATGCGGAACACTGGTGGGATGCTTCAGCCAAAGCTGTTGACAGGTTAAGGAATATTCAACGCAAAATGATGTCGAAGGTAGATCTGGGCATTAATGAGGCTTACACCAACGAACTGAATAGCCAGCGCCTGAGTTTTGTTTTGCTCATTGCCATGTTGCTGTTGGTGGCGGCGCTTTTGGTATTTATCATCCAGTCTATCACCAAAGCCTTGGCTGACCTTCGTGAGGCAGCTCGTGAAATTGCCCGGGGTAAAACAGGTCTTGCTTTAAAGCCCCAATCCAGGGATGCTATTGGCTCACTTACAAGATCCATCATAGAAATAGACCAAAACAACCAGGAGCTTAGCAAAGCCGCCGGCGCTATCGGGCAGGGCAATTTTGATGTGCCGGTTCGTCCACGCAGTGAAGAAGATACCCTTGGGAATGCCATCTTGCAGATGAAAGAAAGCCTGCAGGCTTATAACCAGGCCAATGAAGAAAAGCTCTGGATCCAGTCGGGCATAGCGGCCATCAACGACAGCATCCGTGGTGAAAGAGAGATCGCCACTCTGGCACGTGATGCGATCAATACCTTTGTTACCTACCTGGGCTGTGAAAGCGGGTTGTTTTATGTGGCAAAAGAAAATAAATTACAGCTGGAGGCAGGCTATGCGATCAGTGATAAAAACCTGGTGCCGAAAACCCTCCAATTTGGTGAAACCCTGATAGGCCAGGCTGCCCTCAAAAATGAGTTGATAGAACTGCACGATGTGCCGGATGACTTTATGAAAATAAAAACTGGGGCCGTTGCTGCCCAGCCCAGGCATGTGTTGGTGGTACCGCTGTTTAATGATCAAGTAGTGGAGGGTGTTATTGAAGTGGCCTCGCTCACCACCATCAGCGCTTACAAGCTGGCCTTCATTAAAGAAGTATCCAATGATTTGGCCATTGCCTTAAGGGCTGCCAAAAGCCGGGTACGCCTGCAGGAACTGCTGGAAGAAACCCAGGCCCAGTCTGAAGAACTGCAATCGCAGCATGGGGAATTGGAAAACCTGAATGCTGAGCTGGAAATGCAGACCCAGCGCCTGCAGGCATCGGAGGAGGAACTGCGGGTACAACAGGAAGAACTGATGCAGTCCAACCAGGAACTGGTAGAACGCTCGCGCCTGCTGGAAGAAAAGAACCAAACCATTCTGGAGCGCAACCTGGATATTCAGCGTAAGGCCGAAGAACTTGAGATCAGTACCAAGTATAAATCGGAGTTTTTAGCCAACATGTCGCACGAATTGCGGACACCCCTGAACTCCATCCTGTTGCTTTCCAGGCTGCTGGCAGAAAACAATGAAAGTAATTTGTCAAATGAACAGATAGAATATGCCCAGGTTATTCAAAGTTCCGGCACAGGGCTTCTTTCCCTGATTGATGAAATCCTGGACCTGTCCAAAATAGAAGCCGGTAAAATGGAGCTAGAGTATGCAGCCGTTAGTGTCCGGGAGGTGGTATCGGGCCTGCAGGCGCTTTTTGCACCGGTTGCCAAAGACAAAGGGTTGGAATGGCAGGTTCAGGTAGATCATGCCGTACCGGCCCTTATTGAAACGGATCGGATGCGGCTGGAGCAGATATTGAAAAACCTTATTTCCAATGCCCTGAAGTTTACGGCTAAAGGTTCCGTAGCACTGACCATAGCGCCGCTACAGGATAAACCATCTTTTATCAGTTTTGCGGTTAGGGATACAGGTATTGGCATTCCAAAAGAAAAACAGCAACTGGTGTTTGAAGCCTTTCAGCAGGCGGATGGATCCACCAAGCGCCGGTTTGGTGGTACCGGGCTGGGGCTTTCCATTAGCCGGGAACTGGCTAAAATACTGGGTGGCGAAATCAAGCTGACCAGTGAGCCGGGTGCGGGTAGCGAATTTGTGGTATATATCCCCACAAACAAACCAACACAAAACATTCAGGTGCCCAGTGCGTTTACGACACCGGTTCTCCCAACAGAACCAGGATTGGATTTAAACCCGCCTGTAGAACGCCAACGTTTTACCGCCCCGGTCATTCCTGAAGGCATGCCCGACGACCGGCAAAATATATTGCCTAATGATAAGGTCATTCTCATCATAGAAGACGATGTGCATTTTGCCAAAGCCTTGCTGGACTATACACGGTCAAAAGGATACAAAGGCATTGTGGCGGTAC
>JAEWAC010000060.1 GCA_023391895.1 Bacteroidota bacterium | reverse complement strand
GGTCTGTGTGGCCCTGGGTACCATCACGGCTTGTTTTGGCGGCGTCCTGCGGGATGTGTTGCTAAACCAGGTGCCGCTGATCTTTCACCGGGAAATTTATGCGCTGGCCTGCATTACCGGCGGCAGCGTGTATTATGGATTGTACCACCTGAACATCGACAATGACCTTTCCAAGATCATTTGTATTGTTTTAATTTTTATCATTCGTTTTATTGCGGTGCGGTACCATCTGGCGCTGCCTCGTTTCTATTTAAAAAAACCATTATGAAACTAACGATTTACCAGGTAGATGCTTTTGCTGATGCGGTTTTTAAAGGCAACCCGGCGGCCGTCATTCCGCTGACCGACTGGCTGGCCGAAGACCTGATGCAAAACATTGCCATGGAAAACAACCTGAGTGAAACGGCTTTTTTTGTAAAAACAGACACGGGCTATCACCTGCGCTGGTTTACCCCCGAATACGAGATTGACTTGTGCGGTCATGCTACTTTGGCGTCTGCCTACATTATCAAAACTTTTTTAGAACCCCACATACAGGAAATTCATTTTACCACCCAAAAAGCCGGTCTGCTGAAAACCAGCATAGGGGAAGGGCTGTACACGCTGGATTTTCCGGCCCGCATGCCGGAGGCCTGTGCAGTGCCCGAAAAACTGCTGGAAAGCCTGGGCGTGATGAACGTGGTGGAAGTATTGCGCTCCCGCGATTACTTTGTGGTGCTGCCGGACGAAGAAGCGGTGAAAAATGTAGAGCCTGATTTTAACCTGATGAAAGAGCTGGATACCATTGGGGTGATTGTAACGGCCAAAGGTCAGTCGGCGGATGTGGTGTCCCGGTGTTTTTACCCAGGCCTGGGTATACAGGAAGACCCGGTAACCGGATCGGCCCACTGCAATATTGTGCCTTACTGGAGCGGCAAGCTGCACAAAACCAAGCTGTTTGCCAAACAATTGTCGGCACGCGGCGGCGAACTGCAGTGCGAGTTTTCCGGCGACCGGGTGCTGATGAGCGGCAAGTGTGTATTGTATATGGAAGGGGCCATTCATCTGGATGTGGTGTAGTGGAGCTCTCTACCTTATAAAATGTTTAGCCGGCGGTTTTTCCGCCGGCTTTTTTTATGTTGTGTTACAGATAGGAAATTTGTTGTTAAGAGTTGATTTGAAAATAGAATAATCACACGCTTGTTTGACCTGTTTCTTCTTTTTAAACTCTATACAGTAACTTCTTTAAAACCCCATATTGCAGTTCTTCTTTGAAAGCCCATATGACTATATGCTTTTCTTACGATAGGAAGCTGTTCTTACTTTTTCTCCCCGAAAAAGTAAGCAAAAAGTTCGAGGCCTACCCGATGGCTCCGCCCGTTTGGCCGGCCCACGCACCGCAACAGTCTTTACTGCTTGTATCTTTCTTTTAGTATTGTAGATTATTTGGAAAGTTCTTACAGGTATGGGTTTTTCAAGAAGTGCAGTCTTTTTGCGTGTTGAGGTAAAATACTGAAGGCGCGGTATCCCGCTACGCTTTTCCTACAGCAACAAGAGTCATAAGTTATCGCGGGATAAGGCGCTGCACCAGGCTTTATGCCTTTAGCATTCAGCTTTTTGCCTTTTACATTTTTCATTCTTATACCATTTTCACTTAGGTTTGGCGTATTTGTAATTTATGAAAGCCGCTCCTGTGGCCTATTTCAGAAAATATCATTAGGACACACGGAACTGGAATTGGTATTAATTCTTCATTCTTCATTCCCTTAAAAGTCCATATAGGGTTTTAAAGTAGTTTGAACTGTGTTCCTCCGTACCCCTATGTCTCCGTGGTTCAAAAACTATCAGATACAAACACTTTCAAAACCCTATATGACTTTCTTCTCTTCCTAATCCTTAAATCTACCCAAATCATGGTTCAGACATCTCTCCGCTGTGGACTGTTGTCTGTCGACTGTGGACCTCTTCTTTAAAACCTTCATGGTAATTAATACTACTTCCGCATTACAGCAAAAACCGGTTGCGGACTTCTGGTGTAGGAATCATGCAGCTTTCTTTTTTGCCAAACCATTGGTAGCGGTTACGGGCAATGACATCATACACGGCATTGCGGATAAAAGCAGGCACAATCCAAAAAAGCTGTGTCCACTGCCAGTACCAGGACAACTGCCGGTATACCCGCAGTCCGGCAGCCGACTTTTGATACACTTTGCCGTTATCAATTAATATAAAAGAGCCAAAATCAGAAGAGGGCAGTTGGTAATGTTGCAGCAACTGCTGGCCGGCCACCGATTGTAAGGCCGCAAAACGAAATGCTTTTCTTTTATCCTGCCGGATAATAAAGTTGACACTGGCATTGCAAAAGTTACAAACGCCATCGAATAATATGACGGGATGCTGCGACACACCGCAAAAGTAAAACGAAAAAGTCCTGCTGGCAGGCAAGGCTTTTTATAAGCAGTGGATACGGGTTTTTTAAAGCTTTTGGGTTCCGATGACCGCACCGTTTACGGTGACTAAAACAATCAGCGGCTTGTGTACAGCGGCGGCTGGCAAGGTCAGCGTGGTTTGCAGTTGGCCATTAGGGTTGGGTATAGTTTGTTGCAGAAGCAGGGCACCGTTGGTATCTACCAACCTAATGTCTGTTTTGCCGGCAGGTGAGTTGGCAACGGCCACTTTTAATTGGTTGTACAGCCTGGTAGCCACCACCTGCTGCTTGTCTGCTGCCAGGTGCAGGTTTACGACATTGCTGTAGATGGTGCTGCCGTCCGACTTCCGGCCTTTGAGGCGGTAATAAACAGTTCCGGTGGGTGGTGTGTGATCTGTATGAACCAAAGCCGCATTGTGATAACGTACCGCCGGCAAACGGCCTATCGTGGTATAATGAACGCCGTCCGAACTGCGTTCTGCTTCAAACATCCATTCCTGTTGCGGGGCCGGGTGCTGCCACCACAGTTGTACCCGGTCCTTTTCTGCTTTGGCCTGCAGGGTTAGCTTTTCACCGCTCAGCGTGCCAAAGAAGTAGGCCCTTGCCACATCGGTACAGCCATTTCTTTTTTCAGTCACGGTCAGTTCATAAACGCCCGGCACAAACGGATCTACAATAGGGCTTTGTTCGGTAGCCA
>JAEWAC010000058.1 GCA_023391895.1 Bacteroidota bacterium | reverse complement strand
CCATACCACCAACCTGGCCGAAATTTGCCGCAGCGCCGATATTATTGTAGCTGCTTTGGGCCGCCCCCACTTTGTAAAAGCCGATATGGTAAAAGAAGGAGCGGTGGTGATTGATGTGGGCATTACTCGTATTGAAGATGCTACCAAAAAACGCGGCTACCGGTTGGCAGGTGATGTAGATTTTGAGGCCGTAGCGCCTAAATGTTCTTTTATTACGCCAGTGCCCGGTGGCGTAGGTCCTATGACCATTGCGGCCCTGCTGAAAAATACGTACCGCTCCTGTGCGTTAAAGCATTACGAGGAGTAACAAAAAAAGATGATGATGGAGCAGATGGACTTGTTGCAAAAGGAAAATAAAAATAGCACCGCCGCTTTACCGGTAATGGAGCACTTTTATACCCTTCAGGGCGAAGGGTTTCACTGGGGCAAAGCGGCTTATTTCATCCGCCTGGGCGGCTGCGACGTGGGCTGCGTGTGGTGCGATGTAAAAGACAGCTGGGACGCCTCCAAACACCCCTTGCTGTCCATTGAATATTTGATTGAAGAAATCAAAAAAACACCCACCGAAATCGTCGTGATCACCGGCGGCGAGCCACTGATGCACGACCTGACCGGGCTGACGCAGGCGCTCAAAGCGGCAGGTTTAAAAACCCATATAGAAACCTCCGGCAGCTCGCCCCTTTCCGGCACCCTGGACTGGATCACGCTTTCGCCCAAAAAATTCAAGGCGCCCCTGCCCGAAAACCTGCCTTTTGCCAACGAGCTGAAGGTGGTGGTGTTCAACAAATCGGACTTTTTGTGGGCCGAGCAATACGCCGCACAGGTATCACCTTCCTGCAAGCTGTACCTGCAACCCGAGTGGGACAAAGCCGCTATCGTTACTCCTTTGATTATCGATTACATCAAGGCCCACCCACAGTGGCAGTTGTCGCTGCAAACGCATAAGTACATTCATGTGCCGTAGAGAAGTTTATAGTTTTAAGTCTTAAGTTGAGGAAGAAGACAAAAGTTAAAAGGCAAAATCAAAAAAGAAGGTCAGCCTGGTGCAGCGCCTTATCCCGCATTAACTTAAAACATCTATTACTTTAGGAACAGTGTAGCGGGATACCAGGCCTGCAGTATCTCTGCATAGCAGGCAAAAGATTCAAAGAATCATAGGACTCTTGATAACTTATTACTTACCACTTATAACTTCTTCCTTGTGCGTGGGCCGGCCAAAGGGGCGGAGCCTTCGGGTTGGCCTTGAACTTTTTGCTCCCCTTTTTCGGGGAGAAAAAGTAAGAAGCGCTGACTATTGAAAGAAAAAACTATAGTCATATGGAGTTTTAAAGAGTTGGCTTGGGGCCACCAAGACACGAAGGCACCAAGGAGCACAAAGAAAAAAGATACTTGAAGGTGCGGGTGATGCCGAAACAAGTTCGGCATGACAGGTGGGAGGGTTCTTTGTTTATTGGAATAACTTTAGGAGAAAGGGTAACCTTTTAGAGCTAGATGGGCTTTTGAAGGATTTCACTCCTGTCAACTGTCATCTATCATCTGTCAACTATAGCCGAAAAACATTCAAAAGCCCATAGGTCACCACAAAAGCTGAAACAACGTTTATTGCCCGGCCTCCCTCTCCACCTGGGAAGGCCCCAACCTTCAAAACCCCATATCCCTCCCTTTTTTTCACTTTACCTTTTACCTTTTTCATTACCTCCTCTCCACCGGGGAAGGGCCTTTGGTACTGTCCCGCACCAACTGAAAGTAAGTCACCTTAAATCGGTCTTTCACCAGTTCGCCCTGCACCAGGGCCGTGCGGATAGCATTACAAAAACCATCTTCGGCATGGGCATCGCCGTGTGCATCTATATGGGTGCCTTCCACAAAATACGCTTTGCCGTTATAGCGTACCGCCAGGTCACAGTCTTTGCCCGGCAGGCCCAGCACGCACTGGCCGCAACCGGCCTCCAGGGTCAACAGCTTTTTACGGGGATCCGGTTTTGGAGCTTCTTTCTGCTGCGCGAGGGTGGTGAGTACCGATCCACACAGCAACAACAGCAATAACAATTTCTTCATAAGTTCAATTGAATGAAAATAAAGATAGGGAATTGGAAGATTTTCTTTCATCAATTACGATGTGATACGGCCATTCGTCCCCAAGCGTCTAAGCGGCAAAACGTTAAATACCAGAATTATACGACAGCTGCAATCAATTGTTTTTTATCTTCATACGATGAAGAACCTGAAGGCCCTTTTCGTACTGATCTTATCAGCCGCGTTTTTTATTTCCCATGCCCAGTATGATGTTTCCAAGATCAACAAAAAAGCAGTGGAAGCCTACAACAAGGCGATTGAAAAAGCACAGGATGGAAAATACAAAGAGTCTGTGGCGGCTTTGCACGAAGCCATTCAAAAAGATCCTAAATACATAGATGCCTACCTGTCGCTGGCCGGCGTGTACGGTCAGCTCAAAGACCACCAGCAAAGCGTTACCTTTTACGAAAAAGCCTTTGCGCTGGACACAGCTTATACGGCCGAATACAAACTACCCTACTCCATCAACCTGGCCGGCCTGGGACAGTTTGAACAGGCCTTGGCTACGATTGAATCCCTTCTGGTCCGGCCCCAGCTCAATCCCAATACCCGCAAGGCCGCCGAGTACCGCCGCAAAACCTACCAGTTTGCTGTAGACTTTGCCAAAACCAGTGCTTCAAAAGATTATGCATTCAACCCGGTCAACCTGGGCGATGGCGTCAATACGGCCGAGTCGGAATATTTTCCGTCTATGCCCATTGAAGGACAGGAACTGATTTTTACCCGCCGCCTCAACAACTTCAATGAAGACTTCTTTTTAAGCGAACGAAACGACACCGGCTGGGATCTGGCCCGCCGTCTGACTGGCAGCATCAATACAGCCCAGAACGAAGGCGCCCAGATCATTTCCCAAGACGGCAATTGGCTGGTGTTTACAGGCTGCAACCGGCCCGGCGGCTATGGCAGTTGCGACCTTTATATTTCCTATAAAACCAAAGAAGGCTGGAGCGAGGCCATCAACCTGGGCGGCCAGGTCAATTCCGAAGCCTGGGAATCGCAACCTTGTTTATCGCCCGATAAAAGAGACTTGTATTTTACCAGCCGCCGCGAGGGAGGCTATGGCGGCTCCGATATTTATGTGTCGCGCCTGCAACCCAACGGAAAATGGAGCGAGCCCGAAAACCTGGGACCCGGCATCAACACCGCCGGCGACGAAGCCTGCCCTTTTATTCATGCCGATAACCAAACGCTTTATTTTACCTCCAACGGATGGCCGGGCTATGGCGATGAAGACATTTTTGTGGTACGCAAAGACGCCAATGGTAAATGGAGCACCCCTCAAAACCTGGGTTATCCCATCAATACCATTAACCGCGAAGGCACCTTGTTTATTGAAGCCGACGGCAAAACCGCCTACTACGCCAGCGACCGCAGCGACAGCAAAGGCGGGCTGGATATCTACCGCTTTGAAATGCGCAGCGACATCCGCCCCAACAAAACCCTGTGGGTAAAAGGAAAAGTGTTTGACAACAAAACCAAGGCCGGCCTGCCCTCTGCCGTGGAGCTGATTGACCTGGCGACCGGCAAGCCGCTGTCCCGCGTACAAACCGATGAAACCGGCAACTACCTGCTAACCTTACCGGTAGGAAAAGATTATGCCTTTAACGTAAATCGGAGGGGCTACCTGTTTTATTCCGACAACTTTTCGCTGCTGAACCAGGCGGCGGACTCCACCTACCAAAAAGACATTCCTTTACAACCCATAGAGGTCAATGCCGCCGTGGTGCTGAAAAACATTTTCTTCGACGTCAAACAATTTAACATCCAGCCCGAATCGGGCGTGGAGCTGGACAAGGTGGTGCAACTGTTACAGGACAACCCAACGGTAAAAATCCAGATTAGCGGCCATACCGATAATGTAGGCAAGCCGGCCGATAACCTGAAGCTGTCTGAAAGCCGCGCCAGGGCCGTGGTGAATTACCTGGTGAGCAAGGGCATTGACGTAAAACGCCTGAGCGCCAGGGGCTTTGGTGAAACCCAGCCGGTGGCCGACAACGGCACAGAAGAAGGCCGCGCCCAAAACCGCCGCACAGAATTAAAGATCATCGGCAAGTAATTAAGTAATATAACAATCCACATTCATATGTCAACCTTTTCATATGAATGCGGATTTATTGTATCAACTGGCGCTGACGCTGGTGCCTAACATTGGCGATGTACATGCTAAAACCCTGGTGTATCATTTTGGTGATGCGGCTTCTGTTTTCAAGGCCCGTACCGCCGAACTGGAATGTATAGAAGGTATTGGCCGTGCAAGGGCCGCTGCGGTCAAAGCCTTCAGCGATTTTGCCGCAGCGGAAAAAGAACTGCGGTTTATAGAGCAACATCATATCCAGCCGCTTTTTTTGACCGATCCCGCTTACCCACAGTGCCTGCTCAACTGCCAGGACTCGCCTACCCTGTTGTTTTATAAGGGCCAGGTAGATTTAAATGCCTCCAAAGTGGTCGCCATTGTAGGCACCCGCACCCATTCCGAATACGGCCGCAGCATGACCGAAAAGCTGGTGCAGGATTTATCGGCCCATAACATTTTGGTGGTGAGCGGCCTGGCGTACGGCATTGATGCCATTGCTCACAAAGCAGCCATCAAAAACGGCTTGCCCACGGTGGGTGTGGTGGGTCACGGACTGGATAAAGTGTATCCCGCCGACCATACGGCGCTGGCCCGGGAAATGATGCAGGAAAAAGGCGGCTTGTTGACCGAATTTTTCAGCGCCACCCTGCCCGACAAGCACCACTTTCCGCTGCGCAACCGCATAGTAGCCGGCATGAGCGATGCCACTGTGGTGATAGAAACCCACATCAAGGGCGGCAGCCTCATTACCGCCAAGCTGGCCGATGGCTACCACCGCGATGTGTTTGCCGTACCCGGCCGCGTGAACGATCCTAAAAGTGCCGGTTGTAACTTTTTGATCCAGCACAACAAGGCCATCCTGCTGCAATTGGCCGACGACCTGCTCGACGCAATGGGCTGGAATGAAAAAAAGAAAGAAAAAAGAAAGCTTCAAAAAGAGCTTTTCATTGAACTAAGCCACGAAGAAAAACTGCTCACCCAGTTGCTACAGGAAAAAGAAGCCGTACACATTGATGAGCTGAACCTGCGCAGCGGCCTCAGCAACAGCGCCATCGCCGCCGCTATTTTAAATTTAGAACTGCAAAGTCATTCTTTCGCTACCGGGCAAAATGTATAAGCTGTTGTAAGAGAAGTCCACAGTCGACAGACGAGAGAAGAAAGGTCCACAGTCGACAGACGACAGTC